>JBKJLT010000321.1:0-28417 GCA_046596765.1 Ferruginibacter sp.
AGAAAGCGCCGAAGCTAAAGCAGCACGTTTTGAAGCAAAACAAGACGGTACTGATGACAGAAATAAGCGTGGTGGTGGCAGAGGCGTAGCTTCTCAACCTAAGCGTCGTGTTGCAGGTCCGGGCCAGGGTGGCAGAAGGCCAGCCGGTAGTGGTGGTCCAAGGTAAACCAAACCCCCTCCGCCCCCTGAAGGGGGAACCGTGGAGGAGAGTTTTGCGAACATTGATGTTGTTTAGTTTTATGAACCAAGCATTTGTTTTTCAATTAAACTTCATTGGCGTCGCACTCTTGTACAGCAGTTCTTTATTGAGCATTAACGTAGCGTAACAATTACGTTTTTTGCTTTAAAGCATTATCAATTATCAATTATTTAATTATTCATTATTATGAGCGTTACAATAACAGCAGCAGATATAAATAAATTACGCCAGTCAACTGGTGCCGGTATGTTAGATTGCCGTAAAGCCTTAACAGAAAGCAATGGTGATTTTGAAGCAGCCATTGATTGGTTGCGTAAGCAGGGCCAGAAAGTTGCCGCCAAGCGCAGCGACCGTGAAGCGAAAGAAGGTGTGGTAATTGCACAAACAACTGCCGATCATAAAAGCGGTATTGTTTTATGTGTAAGCGCCGAAACTGATTTTGTTAGCCGCAATCCTGAGTTTGTAGCTTTTGTACAAACCATAGCCGATGCAGCTATTGAAAACAATGTACAAACTGCCGAAGAACTTAAAGCTGCAAAAGTTGGCAACGAAACCGTTGCTGATATGATCAATGATAAACTGGCATCAATAGGCGAAAAAATTGAACTTACCCGTTTTGAAAGAGTGGAAGCTCCTTATGTGGCTTCTTACATTCACGGCGCAAACCGTATGGGTGTGTTGGTTTCAATGACCAAAGAAGCTGCTGATGCAGGAAAAGATGTTGCTATGCAAATTGCAGCTATGAATCCATTGGCAGTTGATGAAACATCTATCAGCCAGGAAACAAAAGACAGGGAAAAAGCCATTGCTATTGAAATGATAAAAGCAGAAGGTAAGCCCGCTGAAATGGCTGAAAAAATAGCTGATGGTAAAATGAATAAATTCTTTAAAGACAATACTTTAATGCACCAGGCTTTTGTAAAAGACAACAGTAAATCTGTTGCCGATTATTTAAAGAGCGTTGATGCTGATTTAAAAGTAACTGATTTTAAGCGTGTAGCTTTAGGATAATTTTCTTTGATAAGACATAAAAAAAGAGCGGAACAGTTTTGTTTCGCTCTTTTACTTTTAGAAAAATAAATCCTCATTATTAAACCCAGATTTCAACTGCAAAATTTGGGTTAATCAAAATTACCTGGCATATACTCCATTTGGAGAAACCACGCAGGCCGGTCCACCGGTAATACCAACAGGCGGCACAATAATATTTATAACTTCGCCATTAATTTTTAAAGAAACCTTACGAGCATGAATCTCAACACCCTGTTGGTGAAAAGGCGGCATAGCAGCAGGTTCACGGTTAATTAAATAAGGCTCTGTAAAATCGCTCATCTCCACTTCAAAAGTATAATCGCCTACAACACATTTGCTGGTTGCTTTATCAGCAGTTATTTCAATATCAATTGTGGCATTTAAAACAGGAGCTTGCTCAAAGGGCGTACCGGCAAAAATGTTTGGGCCAAAGTATTTGCCCACTTCTGCATCGGTGCTTACAAAACCCATCACCGCAGGGTTTGCATTTGCATCGGGTTGCCACAATACCATGCCACTTGCGGCACTGCCCACCGGTGTATTTACCATGCGGCCTAAATGCACAATTAAATTTGGCATTTGTAAATCAGGAGAAGTAACGGCTGCTAAATCAATACCACCTTCCCAGCTCATCCATTTTGAAACGTTTGTCATAAAAATAATTTTAACAGTTAATAGTTTATGTTTTAAATAGCGGTAAAGATTCATTTTAGCTTAATCAATTACAATACCCTGTTGTGGGTATTTTTAAAATTACCAGAAATGGAGAAATGGCTAACACGTGAAAATATAACCCCAGTAAATACCCAATAGCGGGTATCGGTTGCATTTATTCAAAAACTATTTTTGTGTCTAAATTATTAAAATGAAAAAAAGCCTGGTGCTATGCAGTTTGTTTACAATGTTTATTACAGTGTGCTCTGCACAATTAAATCTTTTTAAGAAAAAGAATAAGGAAGAAAAACCTGCTGCCGATTCTACTGTAGTTGCAAAAAACGATGATAAGGACGATAAGAAAAAGAATGGTGGTTTTTTTCAGAAAGTAGTGGGTAAAGCAGCCAAAATAGCGGGTGGAGTTGGTGGAGGTATTTCAGGAATGGTTGGTACAACCGATAACCTGCAGGATGTGGATATGCTTGTTTCGGTAGGCACAAATATTTATTCTAAAGACCTTGGATTAATTACTACAGATTTTTTAGGAAAAGACTGGATAAACAACGGCGACTTTACCATGCTGCAGATTAGCTCTAAAGATGGCTTTAAGTTTTATAAATATGGCGGCACCATTAAAGTAAACGATAAGGAACTCAAGCATGTATCTATGGGTGTGCATACCGTTACAGAAAATCCAAACTCGGGGGTTAAAAAAATAAGCTTTATTAAAGATGGTAAAACCGAAGGTAGCTTTGAGGTGCCGTTGCCTGCTAAAAACATTAAACTGCTTTCCATCAATGGCCAATCAAAAAATGTGAAAGTTGATTTAACTAAAGATGTTACAATGGAACTGGCAAATTACTCAACAGTACCTGATGCTTTAGTTAGAGTTGATTTGCTATTGACAACAATCGGGCTTCGAAGTTTATACCTTGTGGCTTACGTAAAACCTGCTGCCAAAGTAACCATACCTGCTGCTGCTTTTCGCAATATAGAAACGGCCAATCCTTATAATTTTAAAAGCTGCTATCTCGCTATTGCAGACCAGGTGCAGGTGCCCGTGCAAAAGCCAACGGGCATTTTTACAAAACCTTTTAATGCAATTACCGGATCTAATGATGGAATGTGGATTGATGTTACAGCCAGCGACAATAACAGCAAAGGCATTAAAATTGGGAACACGATAGTTAAAAAGAATGCGTCTTATGCAATGCCTTTATCATTTGCAAAAAAAGTTGCAGTAAGTTCTTTTTACACTTATGGTACCACTTATCTGTATGAAGAAAATACCAACAGATGGACACAAACCGAAAGTAAAAAAACAATTGATTTTCCGGAGATACCAGATGCTGTGTTCAATAATATATTGGAACAGATGTACCAGAAATTTACCGCCACGCTTACACAGGTAAATGGTAGCATTGTATTACCGGCTTCAACTATTCCGGCTCTCCCATCTTACGAAAATGCTACTAAATTTTATGCAGAGGAAGTTAACAATGATAATGAATTTTTAAAAGTGTACCAGGGCTTAAATCCGGTAAAAGGCCTTACTACACTCAGTATGCGGCTACAGGGCGAAAATGCTTTATTGGCAGAATCAAAAGCCGATGGATTGTTGAAAGTAAAATTAGTTTGCCAGCTATCCTGGGATAAAAAACCAACCATGACACCGTACCTTACCATTGAAATGGATGGTGCAAGTAACGGTGGCTTTCGTTCTTTTGTTGGTAATACACAATACTTCAGCTTTACCATTAAGGGCGATGGATATGAATTAAAAAAGAATAAACTGTTAGAATTTGATAAAATGTTTCAGGTAGATGCATTTAACGAACAGTTTAAAAACAAATTGGCAGAGTTAAAAAAGAAAGAAGCAGAAATTGGAGACTATGAAAAAGTGTGGGAGATACAGCAATAAATTATTATTTCTTTAATGACAAAAACGGCGATATTATTACCGCCGTTTTTTTTGTATTATTGCCTATGGAAAATTATCAATCCTATTTTGAGCAAAACAAAGAGTCCTGGAATAAACGAACTACAGTACACAAAGATTCTGACTTTTATGATATTCATTCTTTTAAAAAAGGTAAATCATCACTTAATAAAATAGAACTGGAAGAACTGGGCGATGTAACCGGCAAATCTTTACTGCACCTGCAATGCCATTTTGGGATGGATACGTTGAGCTGGGAGAGAGCCGGGGCTGATTGTGTTGGCGTTGATTTAAGTGACGAAGCTATAAATCTTGCCAGAGAAATAAATACAGAATTAAATCTTCATACTGAATTTATATGCTGCAATGTTTACGACCTGAAGCAACATCTTGATAAAAAATTTGACATTGTTTTTACTTCCTACGGTACCATTGGCTGGTTGCCCGATCTGGATGAATGGGCGTCTATCGTTGCTCATTTTTTAAAACCCCGTGGCACTTTTTATATTGCTGATTTTCACCCGGTACTGTGGATGATGGATGAAAATTTTGAAAAAGTAAAATACAATTATTTCAATACAGAAGTGATTACCGAAGAAATTTCAGGAACATACACCGATAGAAATGCGCCGATTAAATCTGTAGAACATGGATGGAACCATCCTTTTTCAGAAATTATGAACGCATTGATTAAGCACAAACTTCAAATAGTGCAGTTTAATGAGTTTCCCTATTCGCCCTATAACTGCTTTAGCAACCTGGAAAAAGGAGCAGACGACATGTGGCGCATTAAAGGCATGGATGAAAAAATGCCCATGATGTATTCTATAAAAGCAGTTAAAGAATCCTCTCGATAGTTATCGGGACTATCGGGAATAAAAATATATCTTCGCAAAAATATCTACAGCTAATGTTACCAAAGTATAAACGAATTCTGCTGAAACTTTCCGGTGAATCTTTAATGGGCAATAAAAATTTTGGGCTGGATAGTGAAGTTATTGCACGCTATGCCCAGGATATAAAATCGGTGATTGAACTTGGTGTGCAGGTGGCGGTTGTTATTGGCGGCGGCAATATTTACCGTGGTATGAACGAGGCTGAGAGCGGTATTGAACGTGCACAGGGAGATTATATGGGCATGCTTGCAACAGTTATTAATGGTATGGCGCTGCAAAGCGGTATGGAAAAAGCAGGCATTTACACCAGGCTGCAAAGTGCCATAAAAATGGAACAGATTGCCGAACCATATATCCGCAGAAGGGCCATGAGGCATTTGGAAAAAGGACGTGTTGTTATTTTTGGTGCAGGCACCGGCAATCCTTATTTTACTACCGATACTGCAGGTTCTTTAAGAGCCATTGAAATCAAAGCAGATGTAATCTTAAAAGGAACAAGGGTTAACGGAATTTATACTGCGGATCCCGAGAAAGACCCATCAGCAACCAAATACGAAACCATTTCATTTAACGAGTGTATTCAAAAGAACCTGAAAGTGATGGATATGACGGCTTTTACACTTTGCATGGAAAATAATTTACCCATTGTTGTTTTTGATATGAACACCGAAGGCAATTTACTGAAAGTAGTAACTGGCGAAAAAGTAGGAACATTGGTTTCTTAAAAGGAAAAAAATATTGTAAAAGGGATACTGTTTAACGGCATCCCTTTTTTTATAGATTGTTTTTGTATTAAAGTGTATTCAGGTAAGATAATATTTGGGCCAAAGATTTTTTTATAGGTACAATATGCACCTGCTGCACCGCTGAGTTTGATGCCGGTGTTTGTGTAACTGCCGTTTCGTAACCCAGGTAATAATCATTTCCCTGTTTTGAAATAACTACAACAGTTATTGCCTTTCCTACGGGCAGTTTACCGGTAATAAATTTGCGGTTGCTCAGGTTGGGGTGCATGGCAACTACTGACCGTAAATCTTTAAACACTGTAAAAGCAATAGTGTTGGCATTTGTAAAGTAATTAGCCATATCGGCTACCACACTAACTTTTGCCGTTGTATTTAAATCAAATTTCTGTGCAACACTTATCCAGTTAAGTCGCCTGGTGTAAACCTGGTAAGATTGAGGAGTTATAATAATAGTATCAAGCGAGGGATTGGGAGCAGGTAACCAGTTAAAAGCCTGTGTACTGGTTTCATCGCCCATAAAAAATTTAACCTGCGGGTTGGTTGGCAGGTCAACGTAGTTTATGTTATATCTTATACCGGGTGCTAACTGTAGTGGCTGGCCTTCTTTTTTAAGCCTGATAAAAATCTGGCCTGTAGTTACCAACATGCTGTCGTTGTAAGTGCTGGGTTTATCCAGCCTAATCATATCGCCTTTCTTTTTAACAACCTGTATCTCTACATCAACTTTACCTGTTACCGGTTGCCCGGCTCCGGTTGTACAGCAGTTGGGCGGAAAGTTTACCTGCATACCAAAAGGAGTTACAATCGTTGCAATATTTGCATTAACATTAATGGTATCACGGTAAGGCTCTGCCAGTAAATTATTTTTAAGAACTGAAACAGGCATAATAGTAGTAACTGTACTTTGCCAGGTTGTATCCGGTCCGTTTATTTGTCCGGCATCGGGTATAAATACATCTACATCTTTTTGACAGGCATTTAAAAATAAACTGCCTGCAAACAATACCAGTATGATTATCTTTTTGTTCATTGCCTTTTGTTTATATGCTGCCCGCAAAAAGGAGATACTTTAAGTTTTATTTTTGCTGCCTATGCTTTAAATCAAGTCTTATCCCTAATTTTAAACCTGCTGTTTGATATTTTTGTTTTAAAGTGATACTCTCTTTATTCATTGACGAAAGATTATACCGGAAATAAGGTTCGGCCATAATATGCAGCCTGTCATTCAGTTTGTAATAAACCGATACAGCGCCTATAAAACCTATGCCTGCATTGGTTTTAAACTGGTATGGAGATGAACCCTTTCCGGTTGTGATGCTTACCGGGTTTCCGTTTACATCCAGTACATCGCCTTTTTGCCAACTGTAAATATTTATAATGGGGCCGGCATTAATGTTGGCGTGCAGCTTACCGTTCCCTAATTCATAACCCACTACCAGCGGTATATCAATACTGCGGTACCTGTTAATGGTTGTTTTGTTACGTGCCCCGGTTGTGGTATAACTGCCGATGGTATCGCCATTATTGTTGATGATATAGGTAACCTGTACCACATTGCCCTGGTTAAAAGTAAATTTTTCATTTATCTGGCTGTAGTTAACTCCGCCACGCACACTCATGGAATTATTGAAAACCTTTGTGTACCGCACACCGGCACTAAAGCCCGATTTAAACTTTGTGCTTTCTTTTCTTTTTTGCAGATAAGCAGAATTGGCGGTATCCTGTAAACTGCGGAAAGCATAATCGGGACCGGCATAAAATTCAAAATATTTTTTATTGCCTGCGGCATCCTTTTCAATTGCAGGGCAATCGGGTAAAAATATTACCGGATTAAAATGGAGCTGTTCCTGTTTTCCGTTTTTTCTTTTTACTGTAATTTTTTCTGCATTAAAGTTAAGTCTTCCCAACAGGGTGCCTCCCTGTTCTGCATATGCATCTTCTTCCGCATCGGGCGATGTAATATTGAGCACATTTCCCAGGCCCGTATAATATTTTTTGGATGCCTTTTGGGTATTATTAGTTGTATTGGCAGGCTCCATGTCAGCTTCGGGCAAAGGCGAGGTAATGCCTGTTTTAGTATTGCCATTGAAAAGCAAAACGGGTTTCCCGTTTGTTGCAGTATTATCTGTTGCAGGCTGGCTAATAGTAACCGTATTTAAATTGAATTGCGGATTTTGCAAGGGCTGATCTGTTGCTATAGCTGTTTTATCAGCAACTTTATCATCCAAATTTTTTGTATCGGCTCCGCTTACTAAAACTTCTTTTGCAGCAATATTTTTACTGTAATAAAGCCAGGCTCCACCGCTGCTTAATGCAATGATAAGGCCCAGCAGCATTAATTTGTTGCGGTTGCTAAACATCGAAACCCAAAAACCAACAGGCCTTTTCTTATTTTTTTCAGCAATAATTTTTTCCCAGATGCGTGGATGCACATCAGGAGCATAATCGCTGAATTGCTCTTTTATATGTTCATCAAAATGCCGGTTACTGTTCATACCGCAACTTTTTGTGATTGTAAAATTTGTTTCTGCAGCATATTTCTTGCTTTAACCAACTGGCTTCTGCTGGTACCCGGTTGAATGCGCAGCATGGCTGCAATTTCATCGTGCTGGTATCCTTCCAAAACATACAGGTTAAAAATAAGCCGGTATCCATCGGGTAAATTATTTATTAAAATCAACAGGTCTTTTTCGGTTAAATGGCCATAAGCCGATGGCTCCACCATGCTTTCGTCCCTGTCGGTGATCTCGTAACCCGAAACTTCTTTCTCGTACCTGCGCAGCGAATATTTTTTTAAAGCCGTATTCACTACAATTTTTCTTATCCATCCTTCAAAAGAGCCTTCAAATTTAAACTGATAAATTTTGTCAAAAACCTTAATAAAAGCATCCTGTAAAATATCCTCAGCATCGGCATTGTTACGGGCATACCGGTTACAAACACCAAGCATACGGCCGGCGAAGCGGTTGAATATCTCCTTCTGGCAGGAGGCATCTTGCTGTAAACATCCTCTTATGAGTTCGTCTTCCGTCAAATTATAACTAAGTTTACATGGGGCTTTTTGTAAAATAAGATACCAAAACCTAACTATACGCTGCCCAACAATGCTTTATTGCCTATAAAGTACAATAAAGGTCTGATTTTTTTGTTTTAAGCTTGTAAAATATATATTTTGAAATCTGCCAGTGCTATTTCCATTTAACCTATGTTATCAGAAGAGCAAATTAAAAAAATAATTTCTGCAAACGAAAGCCTGCGGGTGCAGCTCGCAGATGCTAATGCAATGCTGGCAGCCAGGGAAGCGGAAATTGACTTTTTAAGTACCGAACTTGCCGAATCAACTGCCTTACGCAGCAAATCAGAAGGACAATCAGATGAAATTGAAAGCATCCGTAACCGGCTTAACGAAAAACAACTGGCGGCTAAAGGTGCTGAAGAAAGGGAATTTGAGCTACACCAGGAGCTTACAGAAATGGCTATATTAAATAAGCAATACAATGAACTGATACAGGATTACGCCTGGTTGCAAAGCCAGTTTAAAGACGTGCAGGCTCAGTACATTAGTTTGCAGCAGCGTAATGTTATGCTGGAACAGGCCGCAGGCAGCATTGGCGAGTTGCAAAGCAGACTCGAAAATAGTCTGCTGGAAATGGAAGTGCTGAAGGAGCGTATTGTTCTGCTTGAATCGCAAAAGCTTTTAAAAGAAATGTAGTGGTACTTATTAACTGAGTTGCAATAAAATATAGTACTAAACACTTGCATTGCTGATGTGTATTTTATATTTTACTGCTCTAAAACTTATTGCATATGAATTTAATAGAAAGAGTAAAAAACATTTTAATTACACCAAAAACTGAGTGGGATGTAATTAACGGAGAAACAGCTACCACACAATCTTTGTTAATGGGATATGTATTGCCTTTAGCAATTGTGGCAGCAGTAGGTTCTTTATTAAAAGGACTTTTATTCGCGGGTGTCCTCGGCCTCAAATTTTTTATTATTTCTGCAGTAATTGCATTTGTTGCATCAATTATTGCATTTTATGTTTCGGTAATTATTGTAGATATGCTGGCTCCCAGTTTTGGTTCTGAAAACAATATGGGAAAATCTGCTCAATTGGTTGCTTATTCCGGCACCCCTTCTTATGTCGGCGGCTTGCTGTCTTTTATTCCGGTTATTGGATTGCTCGTTTCACTTGCTGCCTGGGCTTACGGAATTTATCTTATGTATTTGGGTATTGGTCCGTTAAAGAAAACACCCGAAGACAAGAAAGTGGTTTACATGATTGTAGCATTTTTGATTATGATTGTTCTATATTTTGTTGTAGCTGCCATTTTAGGCGCTATATTATTTGCGGCTATGGGAATGACGGCCGGCGGTTTATTCTGATAAATAAGAAATCTTAAAAAAGCATCCTGATCAACCGGGATGCTTTTTTGTTTGAATTAATTAGCTGAATTTTGCATTTGAAAAATATAAAGCTGATGAATAAAAATATTACTGATATCAGAAAAGACTATCAATTACAAAGTTTGCTGGAAACAGATATTGCCGAAGACCCTTTTACACAGTTTAACCACTGGTGGGATGACGCTGTAAAAAGTGAACTGGATGAAGTGAATGCTATGACGCTGGCTACGGCCTCATTAAACGGCATACCTGCAGCAAGAATTGTTTTGTTGAAATCAGTTACTGATACAGGGTTTGTTTTTTTTACCAACTACAACAGCCGCAAAGGAAAGGAACTGGAGGAAAATCCCAATGCCTGCCTGGTTTTTTTCTGGAAAGAACTGGAAAGACAGGTAAGGATTACAGGCATCGTAGAAAAAGTAAGTGCAACCGAAAGCGACGAATACTTTAATTCGAGGCCTGCTGGCAGTCGCATAGGGGCATGGGCATCGCCACAAAGCAGCGTAATAGAATCAAAAGCGATAATTGAAAAGAATATTGTAAAATATGAAGAACAATTCGGCGGTACCCAAATTGCCAGGCCAGCTCATTGGGGAGGTTATATTGTAATACCAACGGTAATTGAGTTTTGGCAGGGCCGCCCAAGCCGCCTGCACGACCGTATGCAATACTTAAAATTGCAGGATGGGAACTGGAGGGCTGAGAGATTAGCTCCGTAATTAAATTAGATGTTTGATGTACGATGTACGCCCTGATCACAAGGCTTTCGTACAACTTACATCAAACATCGTACATGGGCTAAGCTTTTTTCTTAGCTGCCTTTTTTGGTGCTTCGGCTTCAACTTCTTCCACTGCTACTACTTTTTTTGCTGGTTTAGCCGGTCTTGTTTTGCCAAAAGAACCACTGAAAATTTTTCCTTTTTTTGTTTTAATATCACCACGTCCCATAATTGTGTTTTTTATTTTTTATGAATGATTAAATTTTTAATTGCTGTACCGATAATACCAGTAAGATAGTTCAACCGTCTTTCCAATAGATATACTATCATCTGATATTTATTAATAGTCTTTGGACTACAATAATTAAAGATGTTATTACAAAAAAAGCAAGGCACTGTTGCACCTTGCTTTTTTTCTGTGTTTGATGCAAAATTACATTTTAGCTGATAACTCTTTACCGGCTTTAAACTTAGCAACTTTCTTTGCTTTAATTTTGATAACAGCACCTGTTTGCGGATTGCGACCGTTACGGGCAGCTCTTTTTGAAACAGAAAAAGTACCAAATCCTACCAATGTAACTTTACCACCACCTTTTAAAGTTTTAGTAACTGCAGCTACAAAAGAATCTAAAGCAGCGTTTGCCTGTGTTTTTGTAATACCTGCATCGTCAGCAAGTTTTGAAATTAATTCGGCTTTGTTCATGTTGATTTTTTTTGAATTTTTTAACTGCAACAAATATAGATGCTTTTTAATTGCAACAAAATTTTTTTTAAAAATTATTTTACTGTAGTTACGGGCTGTAAACCACAAGCAACAAGGGATTTCAGCGTATTTAATGGCTGCACGATTCGATTTATTTAGTAGCCGGTTTTGCGGAGATCCTTTACTGTAGAAGATTTCAGCTATTGAGCTATTGAAATCCGCTGTCCGTGCGGTTTTAAAGGAATACAAAATGGCAGGGAAATAAAAAAAAATATAAAATCAATTGTTTTGCACAATTAGTTAACAACCTGCATAACCGACCTGAAGGCGATGAATTTATTGCCCCATTTATCAAAACTTTTTTGCCGCATGGCTGCTGCATGGTTTTCGATGTAGTTGTTGTATAAGCCCTTGCTTTCGGCAAAATACTGTATGGCATAAGTTGGTCCTTCGCTTTCATCAATTTCAAGCAAACGTAAAATTGTAGCGTGGGTAAAACAACCTGTTTGTATTACCTCCGGTACGTGTTCCTGCTTTAACCAGTGCAACCAATCGGCATGGATGGCATTGGTAATTTTTATGGTAACATTGTAAATGATCATGATAAAAAATTCAGGCTTGATTATTTTTCTTTAAGCTCAATATAGATGGGGCAATGATCGCTGTGCTTTACATCCGGAAAAATATCAGCATCAAGCAATTGTTTTTTCAGCGGTTCGGTAACGGTAATATAATCAATGCGCCAACCTTTGTTATTCAACCGTACCGTAGGAAAGCGCTGGCTCCACCAGCTGTAACGGTGTGGTTCTGTATGAAATTCACGGAAGGTATCAATCCAGCCGCTTGCTAAAAACTTAGTCATCCATTCCCTTTCTTCAGGTAAAAAGCCGCTGCTTTTTTTATTTCCTTTGGGATCATGAATATCGATCTCATTATGTGCAATGTTGTAATCGCCTACCAGGATTATTTTTGGATATTTCTTCCTTAGTTTATTTAAATACGTATGAAACTCATCAAGCCACACATATTTAAATGCCTGCCGTTCATCGCCGCTGGTGCCAGATGGAAAGTAGGCATTAATTAAATGGATATCTCCAAAGTCAAGTTGTATAATCCTGCCTTCGTTATCGCTGCTTTCAATGCTGCTGCCAATGGTAACTTTATCAGGTTTTATTTTTGTAAATACAGCAACACCACTGTAACCTTTTTTTTGCGCACTAAACCAATGATGATGAAAGCCCAGGTCTTCCAGCAGCTTTACATCCACATCACCCTGCGTGGCTTTGGTTTCCTGCAGGCATATAACATCAGCCGGGTTTGTTTTAAGCCAGTCAATAAAACCTTTTTTTATGGCGGCACGTATGCCATTTACATTGTAAGAGATGATACGCACGTTAATTTATTTTGTTATTATTGTAGTTGTAAAAACAAATATAAGCAATGGAAAACAATCAGGAGGTTTCAACCAATGAAGAACAGCAGGATCTTTTGGCCGAAGAATTTCAAACAGACAATCATTTTGTATATGCCACACAGGGCCAGCGTTTTTTAAACTGGCTGATTGATAATATACTGATGCGTTTTGGCCTGGCTTATTTAACCGGCACGGCTGTTGGGCTCATTATAGGTATGATAGCACCCGATTTTTTTGCAAACATTGCTTATTCAGATAGTGCATTTAGTCCGCTTTGGCTTATAGGGATTCTTATTGCTTATCTCAACTACATCATTTATTATACGCTTTGCGAAAAGCTATTTAAAGGATATACACTTGGCAAATTAATTACCGGCAGCAGGGCAATCAGGCAGGATGGAGGAGAGCTGACTTTCAGAAATGCATTATTAAGATCCTTATCCCGCTGTGTTCCTTTTGAAGTATTCAGTGGGTTCAGCACATTAACGTGGCACGATAGCTGGACAGATACAATGGTTGTAAAGGCGAGGTGAAAATTAAAAGAAAGGGTTTAAGAATTCTTTTAGGGGTTGAAGGAATTCATGTTGTAAATTCCAGTGCTCTTCATTTTTATAGTTTCTGAATTCTTCACGTCGTAAATCTTTTCCTTGATTATCTTTAAAGTCATTTAGTAAAAGCATATCCAAGTAAGCGTAAATCCTTGAATGATTTAATTTTTTAGGATATAAGGCAACACATTTTTCGTACTCTAAAAAACAATCAATTAGTTTTCTATCAACGGCAATTTCTGCAAGTAAATCTTCTAAATTGCCAACTGAAGCATTATTCGGAAAGAGAAATAATTGAATAGGGACGTTAAAATTGTTGAAATCTGCTAAAATCTCTTGCTGACGTTGTTTAAAATCTACATCAGCATCTAAAATAAGAATTGAAATTTTCTCGTCATCTATGGAATTTTCTTTTATGGATGATTTTAAATTTCCACCAGCTTTATAACCAGACCATCCACCTAAGGTATCAAAATCTTCTTCACTTATGGAAATTGCAAAGACTTCTTCTATAAGATCTTTAAGAAACTTTACATCAGCCTTACTTTCGGTAAAAATCCTGAAGTTGGACATAGATTATCTGATTTCGCTTTCTGCTAAAAGGGCGTTTTCAAATTCTGCAAATTCCATGGTATAAGCTTTTATACCATGTTTGGTTTCTGCCAAACGGATAATCCGTCCTTCGTTCTGTAGGCCGGTTTCTTCCAGGGCAGTAATGAAACTTTCGATACATTCTTTTGAATGAGTTGTGGTAAATAATTGTACATTCTTTTTTGCAGCAATGGATAGAATTTTATTAAGCATTAAACTTAGTTTACTATAGTGAATCCCTGTATCGATTTCATCGATCATTAGCCTTTTATTTTCACAGACGAATAATTCTAAAAGAAATCGTATGTATTTAATAGTGCCGCCACCAAAATCATTTATTGTAATAGGCATATCTGTATTTCTTAATGTAACAATTAAGGAAATATCTCTTCCGTGAATTGCGCCTAATTCAATGCTTTCAATGTCGGGAATTAAAAGCTTTAAATCATTAAGAAATTGTTCTTTAACAGACTTGCTAATTTGTATATTATTCGAGTAAAAATCAAATAGATCTTTTTCAAAATCAGTTTTATAGCTCACAAAAGGTGAATAACCTGTTTGATTTTTTATGAAAGCCATTTCAGGCTTTTTATTGTTTACTTGTAAAGTTCCTACATATGGCAAAGGTCGGTTACCGATATTTTTTAAATTTAAAGCATCAATTTCCGATTGCTGTAAACTGCTGGTTTCTTTTACTTCGAATAGACAAGCATCTTCAAATGTATCGTATCCAAGAGTGTAAGAAAAAGAATCTCTTTTATTAAACATCCCTTTGAATAAATTATCCTCTATATTATTGAATGAAATATCTCTAAAAGCGAGAGCTGCTACAAGACCTTGAAGAGTTTCGTCAATATTCTGCGATAGTAAAAGAGCTTCAAGTAATGTTGTTTTGCCAACATTGTTTTGGCCAATAATAAGATTGAATTGGCCAATATTGTCAATTTTTAGATCAGTGAATTTTTTGAAACCACTAATTTGAAATGTCTTTAGACGATTATTATTCATATACAAAGGTTCATTGTAAAACTACCTAAAATAGTTATACGGGTAAAGTTTTTGTGATTATGACAAATTTGAACCTACTCCAATATCGGCCTCAGCCATCTCGTCGCTTCATCCATGCTCATTTTTTTCCTTCTTGCATAATCATCAAGCTGGTCTTTTTCAATTTTGCCTACGCCAAAATATTTACTATCCGGATTTGCAAAATACCAGCCGCATACTGACGATGCAGGATACATTGCCAATGATTCTGTTAACATGATACCGGTTGCTTCTTCGCCACCCAGCAGTTCAAATAGCTTGTATTTTTCGGTATGATCCGGACAGGCAGGATAACCCGGTGCCGGGCGGATGCCTAAATATTCTTCTTTAATTAATTGTTCATTGGTAAGGTGTTCCTCCGATACATAGCCCCAATATTCAGATCTTGTTTTTTTATGAAGGAGTTCTGCAAATGCTTCCGCTAAACGATCTGCTAAAGCCTGTAAAATTATTTTATTGTAATCATCCAGATTTGCTTCAAAACTTTTGATGTGTTTATCAATTCCCTGAATGGTAACACTGAATGCGCCAATATGGTCCTGGTAATTTTGTTCTGCAGGAGCAATAAAATCTGCCAGCGAAAGGTTAGGCTGCCCTGCTGTTTTTTTTATTTGCTGGCGCAGAAATTCTAGCTTTATTATTTCTGATTGGTTATCTACATCAATAGTGTCGTGATCAACTTTATTAGCAGGCCAAAAACCAACAACGCCTTTAGCACTCAGCCATTTTTCATCAATGATCTGCTGCAATAATTTTTTTGCATCATTGTAAAGTTTAGTTGCCTCAATACCAATAACACTGTCGGTAAGTATAGCAGGAAATTTACCATGCATTTCCCAGGCTATGAAGAAAGGCTGCCAGTCAATGTATGCTGCAATTTCAGCCAGATCGTAATTATCCAGAATTTTTGTTCCGGTAAATGTTGGAGCAACAGGTTTGTAATTTGCCCAGTCAATTACAGCACCGTTTTTTTGTGCTTCTTCAAACCTTAAATATTGCTTGGTTGATTTTTTGTTGGCGAAATCCACCACCAGTTTATCGTATTCGGCTTTGAGGCTTTGCAAAAAAACCGGCTTTTGTTCCTTGCTTAATAAACTTCCGGCAACGGTAACGCTGCGGCTGGCATCCAGAACATGCACAACACCTTCATCGTACTGCGGTGCAATTTTTACGGCTGTATGCATGCGTGATGTGGTGGCTCCGCCAATCATCAAAGGCAATGTAATACGGCGGCGTTTCATTTCATGTGCCACGTGTACCATTTCATCAAGCGATGGTGTAATTAAACCACTCAGGCCAATGATGTCAACTTTTTCTCTTACGGCGGTTTCTAAAATTTTATCTGTAGCAACCATCACACCCAGATCAATAATATCGTAACCATTACAACCCAGCACAACACCTACAATATTTTTACCAATATCATGTACATCACCTTTTACCGTTGCCAGTAAAATCTTTGCAGCACCGGCTGTTTCTTCATTCACAGTTCCGGCTGCTATGTGGGCATTTTTTCTGTCTTCTTTTTCCTGCTCGATGAATGGTGTTAAAACTGCAACAGCTTTCTTCATCACCCTGGCGCTTTTTACAACCTGAGGCAAAAACATTTTACCGCTGCCAAATAAATCGCCCACTATGTTCATGCCGTCCATCAACGGGCCTTCAATTACATCCAACGGTTTTGCATATTTCTGACGGGCTTCTTCGGTATCAGCATCAATATAATCGGTTATGCCATTTACCAAAGCGTGCGATAAGCGTTTTTCTACTGCTTCTTTTCTCCAGCTTTCGTCTTTAATTATTTCTTTGCCCTTTGCTTTAACCGTCTCTGCAAACACAATCATTTTTTCAGTGGTTTCGTTGTTGTCGTTATTTCTATTTAGCACAACATCTTCGCAAAGCATTTTTAAATTGGGTTCAATCTCATCATAAACGGCCAACTGGCCTGCATTTACAATCCCCATATCCATGCCGGCTTTAATGGCATGAAATAGGAACACACTATGGATGGCTTCCCGTACATGTTCATTGCCTCTAAAAGAAAAAGATACATTGCTTACACCGCCGCTCACTTTGGTAAGGGGCATTGCCTGTTTTATTTCACGGGTAGCTTCTATAAAATCAACCGCATAATTATTATGCTCTTCAATACCGGTTGCAATGGCAAAAATGTTGGGATCGAAAATAATATCCTGCGGAGCATAGCCAACCTGCTCAGTTAATATTTTAAAAGCACGTTTGCATATTTCTACTTTTCTTTTTTTTGTATCTGCCTGGCCTACTTCATCAAATGCCATCACAATAACAGATGCACCATAACTTTTACAAATAAATGCCTGCTCAATAAATTTGGCTTCGCCTTCCTTCATCGAAATGGAGTTGACAATGCATTTGCCCTGCACACATTTTAAACCGGCTTCAATAATTTCAAATTTCGAAGAATCGATCATGATGGGGATCTTCGCAATATCCGGTTCGGCCTGCACCAGGTTAAGGAATGTTGTCATAGCCTGCACACCCTCAAGCAATGCATCATCCATGTTTATATCAATTACCTGTGCACCGTTTTCTACCTGTTGACGTGCAACGGCGAGCGCAGCTTCGTACTGGCCCTCACGAATAAGGCGGGCAAACATTTTACTGCCGGTAACATTGGTACGTTCGCCAACATTAATAAAATTTGTTTCGGGGCGAACGATGAGTGGTTCCAGGCCGCTAAGGCGTAAAAAAGGTTTAATTATAGTCATTATATTTCTATTGCTCCCGTATTAATTTTAAAATTTGTTTTTCAGGAAAATATACTTTGTATTTACTGGCAAATATCTGTTTGTTGTTCTTACCCAAGGTATATTTTATAGTACTTTCTTTTTTGTTTTTGCAAAGGATGATGCCAATCGTTTTGTTTTCTTCGGCTGCTTTCACTTCTTCGTCGTAAAAATTTACATACATCTGCATTTGCCCTAAATCCTTATGTTGCAGGGTTCCTATTTTTAAATCTATCAACACAAAGCATCTTAATATCCTGTGATAAAAAACCAGGTCAATCTTATAATCATCGCCATCCATTTTTATTCGTTTCTGCCTGTCAACAAATAAAAAACCTTTGCCTAACTCTAATAAAAAATGCTCTAACTTATTTATTATCGCTTTTTCTAAATCATTTTCAGAGTAATAATCGGCTTCCTGTAAATTTAAAAACTCCAGTATGTACGGGTCTTTAACAGCATCGGCGGGCTTTTGTACTACATGGCCTTTTTTACTCAGCTCTTTTACTTTGTTTTTATTACGGCTTAATGCAAGGCGTTCGAATAAAGCACTTTCGTATTGACGTTTTAATTCCCTTAAGCTCCAATTTTCTGAACCGGTTTCTATTTCATAAAACTTTCTTTCTATTTTATTTTCAATATTTGTTAGAAAGATATAGTGCGACCATGGTAATTTAAAAGGAGATAAACTCAATTTCCGAGACAGTGTCTCGGATTTTTGATTTTCGGTTAATTTCCGAGACAGTGTCTCGGATTTCTTTGATGATTTGAATTTCCGAGACACAGGCTCGGAAATTTGATTTTTAGAAATGTACTTTGCATAATCTTCTTTGTAAACCAAATAAAACTTACGCATGTTTTCCAGGTTATCTACCGAAAAGCCTTTGCCCACAGCGTTGCTCAATTTATCAGATAATGTAAGCAATGTTTCTTTTGCATACAAAGCCCTGCTTTTGCCCTGTTGTTCATACTCCACTATCATACGGCCAACATGAAAATACGTTTCTGTTAGTGTGGTATTGGCAATGGTATATAACTCACGCCTGCTTTGTTGTACAAGCGATTGTATGTTTTTAAAAAGTTGTATGGTAGTTAACTTAGCCAATCTTATAAAGCTTCTTCCAGTACAGGTAATTCCCTTGGTTTAAATTTACTCACTTCTTCAGCAATATGTTTTATATGATCAGGCGTAGTTCCGCAGCATCCGCCCACAATATTTACAAAACCTTCTTTGGCCCATTCTTCAATAATATGTGCTGTTTCGTGCGGTTGCTCATCATACTCACCAAAGGCGTTTGGTAAACCTGCATTTGGATATGCCGATGTATAACAACCGGCAATCTGGCTCAACTCTTCAATATGCGGCCTCATTTCAGATGCACCCAATGCGCAGTTTAAACCAACACTTAAAGGATTTGCATGCATGATGGAAACATAAAAAGCTTCCAGAGTTTGTCCGCTTAAAGTGCGGCCACTGGCATCAGTTATGGTTCCTGAGATCATTATGGGTAATTCAGGAATTCCTGATGCCCTGAAATAATTTTTTGTAGCATAGATGGCCGCCTTTGCATTCAGCGTATCAAAAATGGTTTCAATTAAAATAATATCTACACCTCCATCAACTAATCCTTTAATCTGTTCGGTATAAGCTGTGGCAACTTCATCAAAAGTTACGGCCCTGTAACCAGGGTTGTTTACATCGGGCGAAAGGGAAAGTGTTTTATTTAATGGCCCAATGGCACCTGCAACAAAACGTGGCTTGTCGGGGTTTTTAGCTGTGTATTCATCTGCCGCATTTCTGGCACATTTTGCCGAAGCAACATTTAGTTCATAAGCCAGCGATTGCATATCGTAATCGGCCTGGGCAATGGAAGTACTGCTGAAGGTATTGGTTTCAATAATATCGGCACCAGCTTCCAGGTATTGTTTGTGAATTTCCTCTATGATCTGCGGCTGTGTAATGCTCAGCAGGTCATTGTTACCTTTTACATCAGTATGCCAGTCCTTAAACCTTTCGCCGCGGTAATCTTCTTCTTCCAGCTTGTGGCGCTGTATCATGGTGCCCATGGCACCATCAATAATAAGAATACGATCTTTTAAACAATCATGTAATGTTTTCATTTGCTTTAATTTAAGTTCGTACTTCGACTTTGGCCGTACTTCAGCACTGCCCGTACATCGGCTCCGCTCAGGACTTGAGTATATAATCCTTCGACTACGCTCAGGATATTACCATAAACTTATAAACGAGAATCAATCTGAGAGAAGTATTGCAGAATTGCTTTCGTTTATTAGTTCAGGGGAAATAATCAACAGGACGAACAATAAACAAATCTTCCTGTTAACGCTGCAAATTTATACTAAGAATGCCGTAACACAAAATGTTACCTCTGATTTACCGGTTTATGGTAAAAGTAGATTAAAGGACATGTGGGATGAAAAAGCTTAAGGCAATAAAAAAATAAACCCCGGGGGTTATCGGGGTTTTTAATAGGATTCAGTTTCGAGGTAATCTTTGGTTTTCAGTGAATCTGGATTCTTTTGGCCTTTTAGGTGGATATTGGATTGATGATGTAAAAGTAGTGCGGCTGCTGTTATAATAAAAACAAAAGGCTTTCAACTGTTGATTATTACCTCTTAATAGGTTTTTTTGATAACTGAACCGGAAAATGCAAGAACACGCCAACAGGCATGTTCCTACAAAAACAAATCCCCGATAATTCGGGGATTTGCAAGAACTTTTTGTTCAGTGGTGTCTGGATTTTTCTGGATAATTGGATACTTAACTTTAACCTTGGTTTTCTTAGTGAATTGGATCTGGTCTTTTAATTGGATATTGGATTCGGTTTCTAATGTAAAAGTAATGCGGTATTTGTTGTTATAAAACTGAAACTGATTAAGCTGTACTTTTTTAATACTGAACAGGTATTTAGCGGCCCTGAAGAGGAAATGGAGTTTTTAGACCAACCGAAAAAAACAAATCCCCGATATTTCGGGGATTTGCAAGAACTTTTTGTTCAGTGGTGTCTGGATTTTTCTGGATAATTGGATACTTAACTTAACGTTGGTTTTCTTAGTGAATTGGATCTGGTCTTTTAATTGGATATTGGTTTTTTGGTTATCTGATGTAAAAGTAATGCGGTATTTGTTGTTTTAAAACTGAAAGACATTGAGTGGTAAGTTTTTAATGCCAAACCGGTATTTATCGGCCCTGAGCCGGAAATTGAGTTTTTAGACCAGGCAAAAAAACAAATCCCCGATAATTCGGGGATTTGCAAGAACCTTTTGTTCAGTGGGTGTCTGGATTTTCTGGATAATTGGACACTTAACTTAACCTTTGGTTTTCTTTTGGATTTGGATTTGGGTTTTCTGGATATTGGATTTGATTTCTTAAGTAAAAGTAGTGCAGCTTTTGAAGCGATAAAACTTTAATCGATAAAACAGTGACTTTTAATGCCGAACCAGTATATAGCGGGGTTAAACCGGAAAGTTTTTTTTAACGAGACAATAAAGAACAAATCCCCGAAATTTCGGGGATTTGCAACAACTTTCTGTTCAGTGGTGTCTGGATTTTCTGGATAATTGGATACTGAATCTTAAGCTTGGTTTTCTTAGTGAATTGGATCTGGTTTTTTAATTGGATATTGGCTTTTTGGTTATCTGATGTAAAAGTAATGCAGCATTTATTGTTATAAAACTGAAACTAATTAAACTGTAGGTTTTTAATACTGAACCCGTATTTAACGGCCCTGAACCCAAAATGGAGTTTACCAGGTCGCCTGTTTAAAAACAAAACCCCCCGAAATATCGGGGGGCTAAATAATGTTGTGTTTCTTTAGTAATTGTTTTCTTTGGTAAACTGGGTGGTGTTTTCAATTGGATTACAGAATCTTAAAACGATTAACTTCTGTAATGCAAATATATAACACCCTATGGGCCTGTAAAACTAAATTATACCCAGCGGTGAGATTTTAAAACTGAATGGGAATTATTGCAGCCTGAACCGGAAAGCAGCTTATACCGATTTACCATTATTTAGTTCAATGCAGTCTACAATCGGTATAATCCCATCTAAGATTTAAACGTAGTCCGTTGGACTACTTATTAAATCAAGATGGTATTATTTTTCATCGCCCAGCCAGTGCTTAAAATCGGCCGAACGTTCTGTGCTTACAATGGTTTCGTGCTTTGCAGCGGGGTTTAGTTTAATAAGCACACGGCTTTTGCTGTAGGCAAACATCTCAGCAATGGAATGAATACTGATGATAAATTGCCTGTTTATGCGGAAGAATACTTTGGGATCGAGGATAGAATCAAGCGTATCGAGGTTAAAATCTACCACAAACCTGCGGGCATCTTTTGTACATAAAAATGTGGCTTTGTCTTC
This sequence comes from Ferruginibacter sp., assembly GCA_046596765.1. Classification (GTDB taxonomy): domain Bacteria; phylum Bacteroidota; class Bacteroidia; order Chitinophagales; family Chitinophagaceae; genus Ferruginibacter. The sequence continues at coordinate 22,051 of JBKJLT010000321.1, forward strand.
TGTATAAAAATAAACCACTTCTTCAATATCAATAGTTTTTATATGCTCGCCATAACGTACCACAAAACGTTTTTTATATTCGTTGCCTGCAGCTGGTTGCAGCGATTGCAGTAGTTTGTTAATATCAATGGCAGGGGCGGCTGTTGCCGGTGTAAGGGTCTTGAATTTTGTAACAGCTTTTTCCAGTTCGTCTTTTTTAACCGGTTTTAATAAGTAATCAATGCTGTTTACTTTAAATGCTTCAATAGCGTATTGGTCGTAAGCGGTTGTAAATATAACCGGGCATTTTATGTCAACCTGTTTAAATATCTCAAAGCTTACACCATCCGACAATTGTATATCAGAAATAATAAGATCCGGGTGTTCGTTATCTTTAAACCATTTTACGGCAGAAGAAACACTCACTATCTGGTTAAGGAGTGTATGACCGGGTTCCAGCTCTTTCATCATTTTATGTAAACGCCTGTAAGCTGGTTCTTCGTCTTCTATTATAAGTGTGGTCATTGTTCGGTTTTATTTAGAATTGGCAGGGTTATGGTGAAATTAATCCCATCATTCAGAACAGAAACGTTTTCTTTACTCAATAAATTGTATCGTTTTACAATATTTTGTAAACCAGTGCCGGTTCCGGGTTCCCTGGTAATTTTGGGATTGATGTGGTTTTTAATCACCAGCTTGTCTTTACCCTCTAAATAAATCATTATTTCAAGCGGCGTTTCTCTGGATACTGCATTGTGTTTAATGGCATTTTCTATTAAAAGCTGCAGGGTAAGTGGGGGTATAAATATGACTCTTTTTTGATCTTCAGAGATGGAGATATTTAAAGTTAAGTTTTTCCCATACCGTTTTTGCTGCAGGTAAAAATAAGTTTTTAAAACGCCGATCTCTTCATCAAGTGTTATCACATCCTGGTCGCGGTAATTAACAATATTGCGGAAGAAGGTTGAAAGTTTTTCAACATAATCAACAGCCATTGAAGGTTCTTCTTCAATATAAGAGATGAGGGTATTAAAACTGTTGAATAAGAAATGGGGGTTTACCTGGTTGCGCAAAACCTGGAACTCAAACTGGATCTTTTCCTGCTTCAACTGCTGTACTTTTTTTACCTGCTTTTCCCTTCTCTTTATATACCAGTAAAGCAATGTAAGAGAAACCAATAAAGTAAGTACGATGAACCAGGGCCGTTTCCATATTGGTTTTTCAATTACAAACTCATAGGTAGCTTCATCTGCAATATCAAAATTTTCATTCAGAGAAGACCTTACCAGGAATTTATATTTACCGGGTTGCAGTTTTGGAAAGGTTACGTTCCGGTCACGTGTCTGTATCCAGGCAGAATCTAAACCTTCTAATTTGTATTGATAATGTACTTCATCGGGCGTGCTGTAATACAACCCGGTAAAATTAAACTGGAAACTGTTTTGATCGTATTTGAAAACGCCTTTTACATTTTTATCAACATCAGCCAAAAACAACTGTACGTTTTCAATAATTGTTTTGGGCCGGTCCATTGCATTTTCTACCGGTGTATACATTACAATTCCCCTGAGTGTGCTCAGTACAATATTACCTGCAGTATCCTGTGTTACACTGCCCATATCAGTATTCACATCAGCAATGCCCTGTTTATTATTTATGTAAGAAATAGAACCTCTGTCAATATTAAGGATATCAAGCCCTTTTTTATTTACCAGTATAATATTGCCCAGCGGCCCGGTTTTAAGTGCTGTAATTTTTAAATCACTAATACCATCTGCATCAGTATAATTTTTAAAGGTTTTTCCGTTAAAGCAGTAAATACCGGCTCCCTCTGTATTAAACCAGATATTGCCATACTTATCTTCGGCAAAAGAATAAATATGGTCATCTCTTAATCCGTTTGTTTTATTATAAGTTGTAAGTTTTCCGTTGTCTAAAACCGTTATACCTTTTCCATCTGTACCAAACCAAATCCTGCCACGGGAATCTTTGTAAACATTATATATATAATTGTTGCCAACATTTTCAATATCGTTGTAGTTGGTGAAGCTGTATTTTTCTGTGATGGCTTTATTTTTTTCACTAATGTTAAAGATCATCGCAACTCCTTCCAATCCACCGGCACAAACGGTATTACCCCGGCCTGTTACAGATAAGATACTTGCATTTTGTAACAGCGGGTTTTCGTTCAGGCTGCGGGATTGACCGGTCTCAGGGTTCAGCACCAGTATGCCTTTGCCCATGGTGCCAATCCAGATGTTGTGGTTAATATCCTGGTAAAGGCCGGTAATATCTGTTTTGCTGTTGAGTGCCGGAAAACTGTATTTTTTTTCGGTATAGCGGCCATTTACAAAACTATATTTTATAAGGCCGGCATTGCTGCTTATCCAGATATTGTTTTGATAATCGCAGAGCGTAGCATGAATGGTTTCAAAAATTTCGGGTGGGTAAAGCGGCAACAGTTTTAATTTATTACCGGCAATGGCAATTAATTCTGTGGAGGTTGACATCCAAATATTGCCTTCGTTATCCTGCAATAAATTATAGATCTTATTTTGAGTGGTCGTTGCTGTACTTAAAATATCTACAGGGGCATTAATTCCATTTTGCTTTAACAGGCCATATTCTTCAGTAGCTATCCACAAACTTTTTTGCGAAACCAACATATCGTTTACCTGGCCGTAAGTCCAATTTTGAGTTGCAGGTGCTGTGGTAATTATTCCGGTACTGAGGTTGTATAAACAAAAACCTTTTTCCTGCATCCCAATCCAAAAACTATTGTTGCCGGCTGCAACAATTGCGGTTACATAATAATCGGGCAAACCATTTTTTGGGCCTATTACTTTTACCTGAGCCTTGCCATTAACCAGGCGGCAAATATTAATGCCCTGATCTGTGGCTGCAAGCACATCACCATTGGCAGCAAGCGCCAGCGTACGTACATGCAGATCGCTTAATCCGTTTATTGTATTAATAAGATAGAGACGATTGTTGCGGAAATAATAAATGCCCTCGCCATTGGTAGCAAACCAGATATTGTTTTGCTTGTCCTGGATGAAGGAGCTGATGGCAACTTTAGGAAATCCTTCTTCCATCACAAGGTATTCCAGGCGGCCATTTATTTTTTTTGCAAGATGCCCGCTTTTAAAACCTGCCCAAAGCTGTTTGTTGTTATCCTGGAAAATTGCAGTAACAGTATCTTTAATTGCGTGGTTTGAAAAACTATTTTTTTTAAAACTGATGCCATCAAAACTGTAAAGGCCGTTGGTGGTACCGGCATAAATATACCCTTCGCCGGTTTTAAATAAACAATTAATTTTAAAGGGTTTGTTATCATCAAACAGTTTAAATGATTTACTGCCCAATTCCTGTGACTGGCTTTGAGTAATTGCCACACAGCAAATGGTGAGGGCAATAGATATGCCGGTTATCAGCTTTTTTACTGTTAGTTTACTTATCAATCAAATCAGCTTTTACTTCAACTTTTATTTCGGATGCCAGTTTTTCGTGTACAACTTTTGGTATGGTAATGTTATGATCGGCCAGGAGTACTGTAAAGTTTGATTTTATATTTACAATATTATTTTTAATGGTTAATTCGCATTTTATAATACGCTCCTGGGTAACACCGTGTACTGTTAAATTTCCTTTTGCCCTGATGTTATAAAACCCATTTTTCCTTAAATCAATATCTTCAATTATTTTGCCATCAAACGATGCCCTTGGATATTTGTTGCTTTCGAGATAGTTCTCATTAAAATGTTCCTGCTGCAACAGGCTGTTAAAGCCTTTAAAACTGTTTACGTTTATACTGAATGCAAATTGTTTTTTTTCTGCATCAAAAATTCCTTTTAATTGATTGCTGCTGGCTTTTACCAGCTCAAGGGGCGCATCTGAACTAAAAGTAATAGTGCCGGAGTTTACTGAATACAGCAACGGCGGCGCACTTACATTTGACGAAAGCAATATCAGCGTAAATAAAAGTATAATTGGTTTGTGAAACATGGATTGATGCAGGCTTTAATGTTTTTTGCCAATTGTAAAAACTCTTGAAATATTGAACCCGAAATAAATATCGCCCTTTTGCCACCTGCCTTTGGTATCTGCTATAAATGTTCTTTCGTTCATACCCTGCGAGTTGGTAAAGTGTAACTGAAAAACGTGGCCGCCTGTTTCAATATCAAAACCTATGGAAAGCGAATTACTTGTTCCGTTTAATTTTGTTGCCGGCAACACATAATAATATTCTGCATTAAAGCTGATACGCTTGCTTAGTTTTTGCCTGCCACCAATACCTATTGCAAATATATCGTTCGATTCAGCCGCCAGTTGTACCAGGTTTTGATGAATAAAAACAGGCATTAACTGAAGGGAGGTTTTATCAGAGAACTTTCGCCCGATTATTAACTGATGCGAATAAGATAAGCGGGAACTGAAACGGTTATCAATTTTGGGGTCCTGATTACGAATGGTTTTTAAAGCGATGGTAGGTATATAGCTTAAAGTGATGGGCATGTTTTTTTTGCCCCTGCTCTGTTGCAGTATTTTTACTTTAATAAATCCATCGTAGGTTTTTTGAAAAGTACTTCTGCCAACACCAATCATTATATTTTTAGTAATGCCATAATCAAATCCCATGCGCATGCTGGCTTTATCAAGTCCAAATAATTCGTAAAATCCTTCATTGATATTTCCAAACCGGTGGGAGATTTTTACATCCAATACTCCTTTACCAACATTTTCAACCGAGTGGCCATTAATAAGGCGGGTGGTTTTAAATGTAGCAGTGGTATATATCGTCATGTCCCTGTTCTGCTCCATTTCTTTTTCCAGTATGCTCAACAGGCTGACTGTAGAATCCTGTGCAAAGGTTTGGGCTGTTGCAGTAAGCAGGCAAAAAAGGAATATGATTTTAATACACTTCATACATCAGTTATCAATAAATTTATCCCTTATTTTGGAACATAATTACAATCTACCTTAATTTCTATGGTCTTTGAAATATTGCCCTCTACTACTTTAGGAACAGAAATTTTATAGTCATCCAATTTTACTTTAAAAGTGGTATTGGCTGATACTTTACTGCCTTTAACCAGTATAACAGCTGGCACTGTAATTTTATTGGTTACATTATGAATATTCAGATCGCCGGTAACCGTTACATTGTAGGAGCCATCTTTTTTAAAATCAACTTTACTGAGATCAGTTATTGTTCCTTTAAAAGTTGTCTTTGGGTATTTCTCACTTTCCATATAATTTTCATTAAAATGTTCCTGCATCAGCGCTTTCTTAAATAGAAAACCTGTTATCAGTGCGGAAAAAGCTATTGAACCGGTTTGCGGATTTATTACGCTGATAACCTGGTTGTTTACCGCATCAATATTTTCAATATCGGTTTTTGAAAAGAAACTGATTTTACCGTTTTTGGTTAAATAACTCTGGGCATAAGTTGTCTGCATGCCTGTAAGAAAAGTTATTAATATGAAAGCTATAATTTTCATGCTTATTGTTTTATGTTTTAATTATTTGGAGCACCGGCTAAAATCCATAACTTGATTTTATTGAGGTTGCAATCGTTAAGTTTATCACTGTTCTTAGGCATGGGTGAATATCCGGCTGCATGAGAAACAACACCCCACAGCTTGCCATTATCTACCTGTGCTTTTACAACACTATACATGGTAAGGTCAATGCCATAGGCCGGTACTGATCCTCCATGGCAAGTATTACAATTTGCGCCTAAAATAGGCTGAATTGAACCCCTGTAAGTAACTGTAGCAGTATCGCATGTGGATGGAGGATATAAAATTTCTGCCTTATCATAACGACAACTACTACCGGTTACCAGGATGATTAATCCCAGAGCCAGCAAAAGATTTACAGGTAGAAACAGGTATTTTAATTTTTTAATCATCGTGTTATCCAATATTTTTTATAAAGCAATAAAATAGCATTAAGTTTTAATAAGGGTAAAAAACACTTTATAGCATCAATACCTATTTTACAAGGTAGCATCTGCTCATGTACACATCGCCTAATATTTCCATAGATGCATCCATACCCATAATACCCGTACAAATGCCCTTAATTTTTACGGTTTCATCTTCTTTTATTACTGTGGTTGAATCTTCCATAGTGCAATTGATAAAAGCGCCCGTTTCTTTTGTAATTAATAACAGCACCTTTTGATTTTGCTGGTTAATTGTAACCTGCGCAACTACTCCGGTAGTTTCAACAATTTTGTTACTGTATTTTTTTACAGCAAGTAACGAATCTTTAAAATAAGTTTGATATAGATCGTAGGCATTTATTTGAATGCCTTTGGCATCTTTAACATCAAGCGGCCCTTTATTGTAGAGGTAAAAAGCAAAAGCTGCGCCAATGGCAA
>JBKJLT010000235.1:0-2664 GCA_046596765.1 Ferruginibacter sp.
GTACAGGGAATTTTATGGACTAATAATGCCAAAGGAGAAATGGAAGGTGAGCAAAAGGGTTGGGCAGCACTTACAGGACAAAGCTATGACGAGTATCAGGGCTATGGATGGGCAACAGCCGTACATCCGGATGATGCACAACCTACTATTGAAGCCTGGAATGAAGCAGTTAAAGAATTTAAACCCTTTGTATTTGAACACCGTGTAAAAACGAAGAGCGGTGAATGGGAGCTTTTTTCTATAAAAGCCATTCCATTGTTAAACGAAGATGGTTCCATAAGAGAATGGATTGGAGTGCATACTAATATTACCAAACAAAAAGAAGCAGCAGAAAAAATTAAAGCAAGCGAAGAAAGATACCGTAGTTTATTTGAATCAATGGATCAGGGCTTCTGCATTATTGAAATGATTTTTGATAACAATAACAACCCTGTGGATTATCTTTTTATTGAAGCTAACCCCGTATTTGAAAAACACTCAGGTATAGCAAATCCTGTGGGCAAAACCATAAGAGCTTTCTTTCCAAACCTGGAAGAACCCTGGTTTAAAATTTATGGCAAAGTCGCTTTAACAGGAGAAGCAAATCATTTTATTGATTACATCGAAGAATTAAACCGCTGGTTTGAAGTGTCCGCTTTTAGATTAGGAGATACTGGAAGTAAAAAAGTGGCCGTTCTTTTTACAAATATTAATGAGCGAAAACAAAATGAAGAAACTCTTAGATATAGTAAAGCCCTGCTGGAAGCACACAATGAAGCCAATAGAGATGGTTTATTACTTGTAGATGCCAAGGGGAAAATCATTAGCTATAACCAGAGTTTTATTGATGTATGGCGTATGCCCAAAGAGATTGTTGAGACCAAAGACGATGAACTTGCACTCGAATTTGCTATGAGCCAATTGGTAAACCCACAACAGTTTATTGACAAGGTAAAATGGCTGTATGAGCATCCTTCAGAAACAAGTATGGACGAGCTGGAATACCTTGATGGAAGAATAGTAGAACGTTATGGCTATTCAGTATTGGGAGAGGATGGAACGTACTATGCCTGGTCCTGGACTTTCAGAGACATTACGGAACAAAAAGCAGCAGCAGCAGCAATAATTGAAAGCGAAAATCAGTTTCGCACTTTTGCCGATAGCATTCAAAGCCTTGCATGGATTGCCAATGCTAACGGTTGGATTTATTGGTATAACCAGCGATGGTATGATTACACCGGAACTACCTTTGAAGAAATGGAAGGATGGGGATGGGAAAAAGTGCATCATCCCGACCATGTTGAAAGAGTAGTAAGTTTTGTAAAAGAAGCATGGAAAAAAGACGAAGCATTTGAGCTAACATTCCCGCTGCGCAGGCATGATGGAGAATACCGCTGGTTTCTAACCCAGGCCTATCCTGTAAAAGATGCCAATGGTAATATTGAGCGATGGATTGGAACCAATACTGATATTCATGAACAAAAGATAATAAACGAAAAGAAAGATGAATTTATAAGCATTGCCAGCCATGAAATGAGAACGCCATTAACTATTGCCAAAGGTTATATTGACCTGTTGCTGATGAAATTAGGAAAGGGTGATGAAACAATTGCCTTATTTGCCTCTAAAGCAAATGAAGGATTAAAAAGACTGCAGGATCTGGTAATGGAATTATTAGATGTGAGTAAATTGCAAAATGGTAAATTACAATATAATATCAGCACCTTTGATTTTAATAAGCTGATTGATGAAACCATTGAAAACATTCAGCTTGGTACAAAAGATCATCTCATACAAAAGTCTGGAAATAGTTTACAACCGGTAACCGCTGACAGGAACAGATTGCAGCAGGTTTTGATTAATTTATTAACCAATGCAATTAAATACTCTCCTTCTGCAAATGAAGTTTTGGTAAATGTTGAAGAAAAAGAAGATATGCTGCAGGTAGCAATAAAAGATTTTGGAATAGGTATGAGTAACCAGCACCTGGATAAAATATTTCAGCGTTATTACCGTGTACAGGAACATGCCGGGCATTTCCAGGGTTTGGGTATTGGATTATACATATCATCCGAAATTATCCAGGATCATAAAGGCGCAATGTGGGTAGAGAGTGAACCTGCAAAAGGAAGCACATTTTATTTTACCCTGCCATTATAAAACATCACACAAGCAATAAGTACGCAACAAAGCAGAGAAATGAAAGAGAGGAAGAACAATTTTGTGAGAGATCGAAGCTGGCCGAAGAAAGATATGAAGTGGCTATCTAAGGAAACTTCCTGAACACCGTAAATTTCAGCAGCATCTCCAAAAACAGCAACGTCAGCGCAGCAATAACAAAAGGAAAGAATTTTTCTGTGTAGCGTGTCCTGGTTGAAATTTCAACCTTTGATTTTTCCAGGCCATTTATTTCGTCATAAATGCCCGCAAGCCCATCATTATCTTTTGCCCTGAAATATTTACCACCGGTTTCTTTGGCAATTTCCTTCAGCAGTTTTTCATCAATTGAAACTTTGCCCTGTTGCATTACCACACCCATGGGTGTGTTTACGGGCTGTGGTGCATAACCATCGGTACCCACACCAATTGTGTACACTTTTATTTGAAACGCTTTGGCTATTTCCTTAGCTGTTTGGGGATCTATCAGTCCACCGTTATTTTCTCCATCAGTTAATAAAATAACGA
>JBKJLT010000440.1:0-3960 GCA_046596765.1 Ferruginibacter sp.
GAATACAACAGCATCGATTTAAAATAAACATTCGCCTGGTCAACGGTTACAGCCTGAAATTCAAGTTCTACCGACCGGTTCTGTATGCTTACTTTTTTAAAGATCTGCTCCAGGAAAGGAATTTTAAAATTCAGTCCCGGACGCATAATACGGCGGTACTTACCAAACATAGTAACCACGCCAATAAACCCCTGGTTAATGGTTACAAAGCAACCGAGCAGGGCCAGTACCAGTAATATGACCCACCAATATTCCCGTAAAATATCCATAGTTGTAAAATTTGTATTGAAGATAGATATTTTTTTATGTACCAGGCAGGAAATCTTTGTGGGGCTGCGGTGGCGTCGCACTCTTTTACAGGAAAGCTTTATTGGGCTTTTATAGCCACAAAGAACACAAAGGCTTTACTTAATGTACTTTGCGGCTTAGTGGGAAAATTTTATAGCGTCTGAATAGAGTTAACACAACACTAGTCTGTGGAGTAGATATTTATTGAACATACATCATGTTTTATAAATTTATATTCTCCTTAAAACGGAATTCCCAATAAAACATACGATTGTATTTTTTTACTTTGGTCGCTATACATGGCACTTAACTCTATGGGCCCAATGGGTGTTTTGTAAGCAAAAGTTAATGCATAGCCGGTTAATGCATCTTTGGTTGATGTGGCATTTAGTTTAGTTGCAAAATTTTTTACCAGTGCATTAATACGCCCCGTTATGTAAATATTATTTGCGGGGTTATACCGTAAACCAAGTTGTAGCGCCGAAACGCTGGATGAATTAACCGTAGCTTCCTGCAGGCCGGCAAACCTTATCTGGTTTCTGAAACTGCCACTTAGCCCGCCTATTAAAAAATTATTCAGGTAATTTGATTTATTGCTAAAATTAATCCCTGCCTGAAATTCTGATAAAAAAACAAAACTTTTATTTATGGGCCTGAATAAAGAGAGATCAATCATCAGCTTTGTGTAGTTATCAAAATTTAGAGTATTAGGAATAACTGCAAACCCGTTTTCGTATTGAGTGAGCGTAGGTTGTTGATTCCACACCTGTGCCAGTTCTACATTAAACTTTAAACCCTTTGAAGGAAAAAATATCTGGTTAAGATCATTATATTTTACGTACACATAACTTTTAAGATCGGTGAATCTTCCTTTTATTTCCTTTTCGGCTTTTATGGATGGCCTGTAACGGATATATTCAAATGCGGTGCCTATACCTGCTGCAATTTTATTATGTCCGCTGTTTTGAAAATTTAAAAATGTTTGCGAAAAATTTTGTGTGTAAGATCCTTCCACCCTGAAATTCTGAAAAGTATTGATGGTTTGATTATCGAGCCTGAAACCGGCAATAAAAGCTATGTTTTTAATACGGCCCAGGTATTGAAAATGTTCAGCTTCAATCTGAGTGCTTTCGCCAATGGAACCCGATACCATGCTGCGTGAATTTGGAATGATAAAGTCGCGGCTGGTGAGGTTTACATTAACATTGATACCCCTGAAACGTGTGTAATACAGTCCAGCTTTTAAATAAGTATTCGGATTTTCTTCGGCGGTAAAAATAATGTTTACCGTATCTTTTAAAATTGGTTCCAGACTGTATGTAATACTGCCGTAATATCGTGAGCCAATGGCCCGGCGTATGGCTTTACTTATTTGTGCTGCTGTATAGTTTTTATGGTCATCAAAATTCATCAGGTGAAAGAAAAACGAAGGCACGGTTTTTTTTAACCCGTTTACTTTGTAGCTGTTGATATATACCGTATTGCCTGTAATGGTATTTTCATTCTTTTCTTTTGCCGGGCCCAATGCATTAATGCTATCTGCCAGTTTTTTAAAAACAGGATAATACTCCAGTCCTGTTTTTATACCTACTTTTAAAATTTGTACACCACTTCCAAAACTGCCGGTATTATATTCTTCCATCGGCATGTGAATATATATATCGGTTAAAGGCCGCTCTTCTTTAAAATCGCCAGCCTCCCTGAAGAAAGCCATTTGCAATAAAACATCAACTGGGTTTTTTATCTTATCAATTTTTGCCAGGCCGTTGGTAACATTGCTGCCAATTACAATATCGGCACCCATTTCCTTTACATTTTTTACCGGAAAATTTCTTACCAATCCACCATCAACTAATTTTTTGCCATCTCTTGTTACTGCAGAAAAAACAGAGGGAATTGCCATAGTAGCCCGCAGTGCGGTTATGATGTTACCAGTATCCATTACAACCAGGTCGCCGGTTTCAAGGTCGGTTGCCATGCACATGAAAGGAATTTTGAGGTCATTGAAGTTGCGGACATTATACACATGAAAAAACAGTTCAGAAAATTTTGTGTTCAGCTCCTGGCCTGTAATTACCCCAGTTGTAAGTCGTACTTTATTATTGATAAACGGAAGTTCAATGGCAAAGCGGCTGTATTGATCCTTCTCTTCCATCGACAGCGTTTTTAAAGCCACGTTGTTGCTGAACAGTATATCAAAATCAATATCTTTTCTTAAATTCTCAATATCATTTCCGCTATATCCTGATGCATACAAGGCACCAACAATGGCTCCCATACTGGTTCCTGTAATATAATCAATTTTAAGTCCGGCACTGTCAATTGCTTTTAAAATGCCGATATGCGCCAGTCCCTTTGCACCACCGCCACTTAAAGTAAGGCCTATTTTAGGACGATGCCCACTATCCTGTGCAGATAAGTAACCTGTTAAACTGAAACAAAACAGCAGGGAAACAAAAAATTTCATCAATGACTTATTAAAATATACGGTTGGCATTAATTCTACAAATTACGTACAATTTGCTCTTTTATTTTTTGGTAATAGTTAATTATTTGCTACTTAGCCTGCCAAAGTAATGCTACAGCTTAAATGAGTGGCATCAAATTAAAGGATTTATTTTCAGATAGCTTTATTTTGCAGGTACAAAACAATTATGACCAACCGCCAGCTTTTTTTAAATCACGTAGGGCAAACTTCTGAAGCGCCCCTTGGGCTTGAGATTGTAAAAGCCGAAGGCTGCAAATTGTTTGATGCAGATGGTAAAGGATACATTGACCTGATTGGCGGCATCAGTGTATGCAATGTTGGCCACCGACACCCAAAAGTTATTGAAGCTATAAAAAATCAGCTTGATGATTATCTGCACATCATGGTGTATGGTGAGCTGGTGCAAAGTCCGCAGGTACAATATGCAAAATTGCTGGTTGAACATTTACCGGCATCACTCAATTCAGTATTCTTTACCGCATCGGGCAGCGAAGCAACGGAAGGGGCAATGAAACTTGCAAAAAGATATTCCGGCAGAACTCAGATTATCTCTTTTAAAAACTCTTATCACGGCAGCACACAAGGTGCGTTAAGTGTGATGGGCAGCGAATACTGGCAGCAGGCTTTCAGGCCATTGCTGCCCGATATTTTGCAAATAAATTACAATACTCTTGAAGATCTGGATAATATTACCGAACGCACTGCCTGCGTAATTGCCGAAACCATTCAGGCAGAAGCAGGCGTTTTGGTACCACAAAACGGTTGGTTAAAGGCATTGCGGAAAAGATGTGACGAAACCGGAACGCTGCTGGTACTTGATGAAATACAATGTGGTTTTGGCCGTAACGGAACCCTCTGGGCTTTTGAGCAGTTTGATGTGGTGCCCAATATTTTATTGCTGGGCAAGGCACTGGGCGGCGGTATGCCGCTGGGTGCTTTTGTTTCCGATAAAAAAATAATGGATGCTCTGTCGCACAATCCGGTGCTGGGGCATATCAATACATTTGGCGGCCATCCTGTTTGTTGCGCTGCGGGCCTGGCTGCATTTAATGTGTTGCTCAATGAAAAATTGATTGATGAGGTAAAGAAAAAAGAAGCACTTTTTATTTCACTATTGCATCATCCCAAAATTAAAGCAGTAAGAAGTTGTGGATTGATGATGGCTGTGGAGTTTGATGATTTTG
>JBKJLT010000457.1:0-3227 GCA_046596765.1 Ferruginibacter sp.
ATTAAATATATACTCCCACAAAATAACACTTTTTCCCACTTTATAATCAATTTTTGTGGAAAGTTTTTTATCCACAAGGCTCTATGCCATATTTGGTGGACTTATAAGCTGAAAAACAGCAATTGTGATGTGAATTGAATGTGGATAGCTGTGGATAGCTGTGAATTCACGGTTATTTGGCTAAGTAAAATAATTTTATGGCCGAAGTTGGATATTCCGGTACTTTACTTATCAAAAAATCAGGTACTAAGCCTACAATGAAAGTTTTACTGATTAATGAACCCGATGATTATTTTAATCTGCGGGTCTTTTACATATTAGATCAATACGTTTAAATAAACGAGGTTCCCACCCTGATTCATCTTTTTGCAGACAGCGATTGTATTTTCAAAAATGAAATGAAGATTTTTTTAAGCATTTGTAAAAAGAATCCTGCGATAACCGTTTGGGTATCCTGGTACAAAAAAAGTTCGGGTATTTATACAAGATCTATCTGAAAACATCATCCGTGAATTTGCCTTACAAAATAGCCTGGTTGATATAAAAGTTTGCGCTGTAAGTGAGGCCTGGAGTGGATTAAAACTTGTAGTGCCGCTTGCTAAAAGAGGAATTTTTATTTTGGCAACGGAAGTAGTATAGTAAAGCTACTTCCCTTTCCCAAAACACTTTCAGCTTTAATAGTTCCGTGGTGTGCATCAATCATGGTTTTTACATAGCTTAGCCCCAGGCCAAAACCTTTTACGTTGTGTACATTGCCGGTATGCGCCCGATAAAATTTTTCAAAAATGCGGTGCAGGGTTTCCTTATTCATACCAATGCCATTATCCTCAATTTTTATCTTAAGGTGATTGCCAACAGTTCTTGTACTTAGTTTGATGTGGAGGTTATCTTTTGAATATTTTACAGCATTATCAAGCAGGTTATTTATCACATTCGTAAAGTGCACTTCATCTGCCATAATCAGATCATTTTCGGCTTCAAGTTCCACATCAATCTTTCCGCCTTTTTCCTCAACCTGCAAACTGATATTGTTTAATACATTAATGATGATATCGTGCGCCAATAATCTTTTCAGGTTCAATTGTACTTCATTCTTATCAAGCAAAGCCGCCTGTAGTATGGTTTCTACCTGCTTGTTCATACGCCTGTTCTCTTCTTTAATAATACCGGTAAAATAATCAGTCTTCTCTTTATTACCACTAACCTTGTCATTTTTTAAAGCATCTACAGCAAGCGAAATAGTTGCAAGCGGTGTTTTAAATTCATGCGTCATGTTATTGATAAAGTCCGATTTTATCTCACTCAGTTTCTTTTGCTTCAATAAAGTACGCACGGTTATAAAAAACGCTGTTGTTATAATGATGGTAAAAACAATAGCACCCAGTATAAACCAGATCATCTCCCGCCAGATAAGGCCCTTTTGATGCGGAACTATTATTGAAAGAAACTCCTCATTGCCCATGTTTTCGAAACTGCTGCCGCTTGCAGGTTCAAGTGGCAACACATGGTTTATGTTATTGCTGGAGTCGAGGTAATATTTATAGAAATCTGTACTGTAAACCTGATCGCCGTTGATTGAATTTACACTCACATTGAATTCAAAAGGATAATCCTTCAGGTTGTATTTACTGAAACCCATCCGTATAATATCTGATATTTCTTCCCTTGAAAAACGCTTTATAACCGATGGCTTAAAATACTGCATCTGCAGTTTATCACCCGGAAAAAGCAGATCACTTTTTCTGGTAAGCGGCATCAGTGCATTTTTCTCCTGTGTTAATATGGTAGCGGCATAGTATTGAGCATGAACTATGTTATCCTCAACCTGTTTGTCTTTAATATCTTTAGCACTCTTGATCCACATGTACTGAAAAAAAATCAGTCCCAGCAAAGAGAACAGTATCAATATTGTTATGATGGGGAATATTTTTTTCATTCAAGCAAAGGTAAATCAGTATCAGCCCGTAAGTTAATTTAAAACAGGTAAACTATAAATTTAACTAAGGTTTAGATTTATTTTATAAAAATCAGATAAGGGTGATGGTATTTCTGCAATAAAATATTACTTTAGAAATATGATTGAACCGGCAGCCGGCATATTATTAATAGCAGATCCATTTTTAAAGGACCCAAATTTTTTGAGGACCGTTGTGCTTTTATGTGACCACGGGGAAGAGGGAAGTTTTGGATTTGTTTTAAATAAGGAAGTTGAACAAACATTGGATGAACTGGTGACCGGTATGGAAGGCTATAATTTGCCTGTGTATTTTGGTGGGCCTGTACAGATGAATACAATTCATTTTCTGCATCAATATCCCGACCTGATACCGGAATCGGTTAAAATAAGCAATGATATTTATTGGGGTGGTAATTTTGAAACTGTAACTGCTTTGATAAAAAATGAGAGTATCAATCTTTCAAAAATTAAATTTTTTATTGGTTACAGCGGCTGGACCAATGGACAGTTAAACGATGAAATTGATGAAAAAAGTTGGCTTACCGTACAAGCAACCTCCAGCCTTGTTTTTAAAACTGCCAGTAACGAAATTTGGAAAAGCAGCCTGAAAAAAATGGGAGGTGAATATGAAAGGATGATCAATTACCCATTAGACCCACAGTTAAATTGAATCGTGAGTTGTGAGACGTGAGACGTGAGCTGTGTGACGTGAGTTGTGAGACGTGAGTATAAGGCAAGATCAAAATATTTTTTCTACCGTTTCTGGTTTTGCATAGGATTCACTAAGGTTTTACCACTCACGATTCACCACTCACCACTCACGACTCACCACTCACGATTCACGACTCACGATTCACCATTCACCATTCACGAATTACCTCCGCAAATAATTCACTCAGTTTTTCATCAGCCTTTCCTGCCACTTCTATTATCTCTGCAATATTTACCGGTTTAAGATTGTTTGGATCACATTCATCTGTTATTACACTTACAGCGGCGCAAGGCAGCCCAACATGATTGGCAACAATCACTTCGGGTACGGTACTCATGCCAACCATATCTGCACCCATGCCATGCAGGTGGCGGTATTCAGCACGGGTTTCTAAATTAGGCCCGGCAACGGATACATAAATGCCTTGCTTAATTACTGTTGATAAAGATGAGGCCGCAGCAACTATCTTGTTATCCAATACAGTATCGTAAGGACAACTCATATCCACAAAGCGGTTACCGAACGCAGGGTCGTTCAAACCTCGTAATGGATTTTCGG
>JBKJLT010000515.1:0-3647 GCA_046596765.1 Ferruginibacter sp.
GGTGTTTATTACCGTTTGGGTGATGCTATTGTGCCCATGGTAGGGGTTGAGGTAAAAAAAGTACAGTTTACCTTCAGTTATGATGTAACGCTATCGGGCCTTAGCAAATACAATGGCTATCGCGGTGCCAGCGAATTAAGTATCATCAAAAAAGGTTTTTATCCCGATAATGTTGACCGGGCATCTCTCTGCCCTAAATTTTAAGCAATCAACTTTCAACTTTGCCAAAGTTCAAAACTTTGGCAAAGTTTTTCAATACATTTCATATTTTATCAACTCACTGTTTTATACGATTTTTGCTTAAATAAAATTACATGCAAACAGAAGTTGCGTTAATAAACAACGCATTGAAACTTATAGATTCCTTTAAAAATATCACAGGCGATGCTAATGTATTTGCTGATGCCGAAAGTTTAAACAACTATGCCCATGATGAAACGGAGAACCTTCATTTTCTTCCTGATATAGTAATAAAACCCCGCACTGCAGAAGAGATCAGCCAGATCATGATCATTTGCAATGAACATAAAATACCCGTAACACCACGGGGTGCCGGTACGGGTTTAAGCGGCGGTGCCTTGCCACATTTGGGTGGTGTTTTACTTTCTATGGAAAGAATGAACTCCATTATTGATATTGATGAACGCAACCTGCAGGTAACTACCGAGCCAGGTGTTATTACAGAAGTATTGCAAAATGCCGTTAAGGAAAAAGGATTGTTTTATCCACCGGACCCAAGCAGCCGTGGTAGTTGTTTTATTGGAGGTAATGTTGCAGAAAACAGTGGTGGGCCCAAAGCCGTTAAATATGGTGTGGTAAAAGATTATGTACTTAACCTGCAGATTGTTTTGCCCACCGGTGAAATTATGTGGACAGGGGCAAATGTGTTAAAAAATTCAACCGGTTATAATTTAACACAATTGATTGTGGGTAGTGAAGGAACTTTGGCTGTTGTTACGAAAATTGTTTTAAAGCTATTACCGCATCCCAAATACGATTTGCTGATGCTTGTTCCTTTTAATTCTTTGGAGAAGGCCGGGGCAGCAGTGAGTGCCATTTTCAGGGCGGGCTTTACGCCCAGTGCTATGGAACTGGTTGAAATAAATGCACTGAAGATTGTTAGCAAATTTGTGGATAGCTCAGTAGTGCCTGTTACAGATGATATGGAAGCGCATTTAATTATTGAGGTAGATGGCAATCATGTTGATACGTTGATGAGCGAAATGGAAGCTATTGCCAAACTGCTTGAACAGTTTGATTGCGGCGATATATTTTTTGCAGATGATGCACAACAAAAAGCAGAACTGTGGAAGCTGAGAAGACGTGTTGCAGAAGCTGTAAAAATTGATGGTTACACTATTGAAGAAGATACAGTGGTACCAAGAGCAGAATTGCCTGCTTTAATACGTGGTGTAAAAGCATTGGGCAAAGAATATAATTTTGAAGTGGTTTGTTATGGCCATGCCGGTGATGGTAACCTGCACATACGTATTAAGAAACCGGGTAGCATTTACAGTCTGAATAATCCTGATGTTATACCAGCGTTGCAGGCTTTATTTAAATTAGTAAAATCATTGGGCGGCACCATCAGTGGCGAACATGGCATAGGCCTCATTCAGAAACCTTACATGGATATTCTTTTTGATAAAGCAGGGTTTGAATTGATGAGAGGAATAAAGAACGTATTTGACCCTAATAATATTTTGAACAGTGGCAAAATTTTTGATATAACCTAACATATTTCAACATGGTCAGACGAGGGCGTCAGACCATGTTGAAATATGTTCCAAGGTCTGACGGTCTCGTCTTGTTACAAGGTCTGACGACCTCGTCTGACCTTGTAACAATGACCTTGTAACAAGATCTTTTAAAAAAACAAAAAAGTACACATGAAAAAGATTGTAATAGTTTTAGTAATGATCAGCAGTTTTTACACAGTTAAAGCCCAGGATGATGAAAAATCCGGCGATGAAAAAAAAGGTGGTTTTAAAAAAGAAAACCTTTTTACCGGAGGCGGCGCTACAGTCTCCATAGCGAGTTATAATACTGTTTTAGGGGCAAGCCCGGTTTTGGGTTACAGCATTACCAAATGGCTTGATGCCGGTATCGTTTTCAATTTTACCTATGGTGCTTCCCGTGATGTTTTTTACGATCTATCTACAAATAGCTATTTGGTAAGCGACGACAAAGTACGCCAAACAGTAATTGGGCCGGGCGTTTTTGCGAGGTTCTACCCGTTAAAGTTTTTGTTTGTTAGTGTACAGGCCGAACAAAATTTTATGACGGATAAAATTATTTCTCCAAATTTTCCAACATATAAAGAAACATATTCAGCAACAAGCCTGTTGCTGGGCATTGGTTATGCCAGCGGCAGACAGGGTATCGGTGACCTGTATTATTACATATCCCTCATGGGCGACTTCTCCGGAAATAAAAACTCACCCTACGTAGGTATTTCCGAAAGTGGCAAAGCCGTAATCAGGCCAATTTTTAAGGCAGGTTTACAAATACCATTATTCCAGGGAAAGAAAAACAGGTTTTAGCATTACAGGTATTGCATAATTTCATCTGCCTGTGTAAGTACAACCAGCTTGTCTTCAATTTTATCGTACAGAAAACCTTCGTTTTGCATGGTTTGTGCAAAGGCCAGTAAATGGTTGTAAAAACCTGCTGTGTTCAGTATAAATATTTTTTTATCATGAATGCTGAGTTGGTTCCAGGTAAGCATTTCAAAAAATTCATCCATGGTACCATAGCCGCCCGGTAATATGATGGCGGCATCGCACCTTTCGTACAATATCTTTTTACGGGCGTGCATGTCATCCACAATAATCAATTCTGTAATGCCCTTGTGGTGGTGTTCCCGGTCTCTAAGAATTTCGGGAATGATGCCAACAACTTTTCCGCCTTTTTCCAAAACGGCGTTTGATACCGCACCCATAATGCCTTTATTGCCGCCGCCATAAATCAATGTAATTTTTTTTGAAGCCAGCAGATGACCTAATGCCTTTGCCTGCTCTTCAAATAAAGGATTATTACCGCTTTTAGAACCACAGAAAACCGCCAGTGAATTTATCTTCATAAAACTTTATTGTTTATTATTGGCAAAGACACGATATTTTCTCTATTTTCAAGATTATTTTTACTTAAACGATTGATATGTCTCCACTTATTTTGTTTTCGTTTGTCATCGGTTATTTTGTGTTGCTGCTTACGGTTGCTTATTTCACATCACGTGGCAGTAATAACGAATCGTTCTTTATTGGCAACCGCAACAGCAACTGGATGCTGGTGGCGTTTGGTATGATTGGCACAAGCCTTAGCGGGGTTACGTTTGTGAGCGTACCAGGCGGTGTGGGCACCGGAAATTTTTATTACTTCCAGATTGTATTGGGTTATTTAATTGGGTACATAGTTATTGCTTTTGTACTGATACCACTGTACTATAAAATGAATCTTACTTCTATTTATACTTACCTTGAAAAACGTTTTGGTATCAATGCACATAAAGCCGGTGCATTTTTTTTCATACTCAGCCGTGTGGTTGGTGCAACAGCAAGGCTGTATCTTGTAATTAGTATTCTGCAGCTTTTTATTTTTGATAAACTGCATATCCCTTTTATAGTTACAACATTCATTATTCTGGC
>JBKJLT010000554.1:0-2619 GCA_046596765.1 Ferruginibacter sp.
TTGATATCAAAAGCACCCAAACTCATTTTGTAGCGGTTATTTTCTGTAAAAAAAGAAAATCCGTCGGCACTTAATTTCCAGTTACTGCTGCTGATAAGGTTTTTAATATTGGTACCAGAATGTAATTTTTGTATGTCGGTGGCAGTAAATTTTACATTGTTAATTACCATCGGTTCGGCATTGGGCTTTGCACGGTTGTAAATGAATATTTTGGTATTGCCAATGTTTACTTTGTCAACCAATGCTTCATCAAAATAATTGTTATCAATCTCTATTTCGTCTTTAACCGTATCTGCATTTGTCTTTTGCTTTATGTAAAAACTAAGCATTCCGCCATCGCTTTTCAGTTCATCGGCCTGTAACTGCTGCCGCATAATAAAAGCATCGGTTGAAATATTTTTGATTGATGTGTTGTTAACATCAAATACAATTTTATCCTCGCTGTTTTTTTGCTGAAATTTTTTCAGGTTAATAAATTTTCCGGGAGCATTATATTCCACGTCGGTAAATGTTGCCTGGTTTTTATCGCCTTTCAGGTAAACTTCCTTTACAGTAGCAACTACATCTTTTACAAAATAGCTGATGATGTTCTGAAAATCCCTGGTACTATCTATTCTGAATTTTTGCAACCTGATATTAATATCTCTTAGTGCAGTATTGGGATCCCCGGTTTTATCTGCAAAATTTAAAAAACCATTTTCAATGATGATGGCTTTTGCATTAATGCTTTTAAATTTACCCAGCAGCTTTTCGTAAATAGCCAGGCTGTCATTGGTATTCAGTTTCTTTTTTTCTTTTTTTCCTGAGCTGATGATGTATACAACCGGGTGCTTTATCAAAATAGTATTTGCTTCTACTGATGTATTGCTTAACAGCCCCGGAATATTGGCGCCCGTAATAGACACTTCATCAATCTGTATATTGTATATTGTTGCAGATGCAGCAGTATCAAACTGCGCCAATTGCTTTTGCAACGAGTCTGACTGCAGCCTCACATTGTAGAAGGAAGCATTGCCATTTATTTCATCAATAAAAGAGCTGTCGTATTGAATAAAATACAAACTATCGGTTCCTTTGCTGATGGCATTTTCGACAGCGTCTTTAATGATGCCCTTTTTATGCTGCTGCCAGTAGAACCAACCACCAACAACCGCTACAGCAACCACTACCAAAATTATTTTCAAATACTTTTTCACAATACAATTTATTAAATGTTTTTAAAATGGTAAGCCTAAAGCTATATTTAATACAAGATTTTGTCTTCTCCAGGTGGCGCTGCCAAAATCAATTTGTTTTAAAACCCACCTGTCTCCATCGGGCAAATACGGCTTTCGCAAAGGTATGCCCAGGTCGGCTCTTATCACCAGCACTTTGGCATCAAAACGTAAGCCAATGCCCGTTGCAACAGCCAGTTCTTTATACCAGGTCTTACTCAGTTTGGCTGCAGGGCCAAAAAGCAATGTGTCTTTTGTCCAGATATTTCCTGCATCTAAAAATACAGCAGTACTAAGGCTGGATGTTAGCGGTATCCTTATTTCAGAATTGACTAAAAACTTATAATCGCCACCAATTATCTGGAAAAAACGCTGATCATCTGCAGTTGGCTTATAGGTGCCTGGCCCCAGGTTGCGTACCCTGAAACCACGGATAGAACTGGAACCCCCGATGATGTATTGTTTTGCAAATGGCAACAAGCCCGAGTTGTTGTAAGGAAGCCCGATACCAAGCTGTATGCGGTTTGCCCAATCCCATTTGTTAGATAATGCACGGGTGTAATGCAGATCAAAATCTGTTTTTACATATTGTGCAAACGGTGTATTAAGTATCGTTTTTTGGCGGTAACTTTTTGCACCGGTAATTAAGCCTAAAATATTTCCCGACAGGTCGATACTTGCATTAAAATATAATTTATTTTTTCGCCTTCCCTGTGCATTGTTATACGTGTAAGAAAAATAACTGCCGATGATGGCTTCGGAATATACATTGAGTAAAATGGCCGGTGTAACAAGAGCCTGTTTAAAAAATGTATCTGTTACACTGCTGGCATTTAAATAACTTAAAGCAATTGGTGCAAGGGTATATTCGGTACGTATATTTTTCTTCCAGGTAAAATCATATTGCAGGCGAAATAAATTTTTAGTGTAAAACAATTGTTTGCGGTACAATTCATATCCTAACAATAAATTTGTGTTTGGCGGATAAAAATTATTTTCTTTTATCTTTAAAAAAGGCACCGCATAGCGTGGAAATTTTATGCTTACTTCTCCACCCAATCTAAAACTATTATTATTACGCAACGAATCGGCTATGGATACTTCAAATCCGGTATAAGCTTTTACTGTAAGCAATTCTGCGCCACCAAAAACGTTTCGGTTTTTCCAGTTAACACTCAACTGCCCACCAACCGAATTATTTTCTTTTGTAAAAACATCCAGCTCGCCCTGCAGCGATTTCTTTTTGGCAGGTGTAAGATAATAGTAAACATTCAGCCGGTGCAAATCACCTGAATCTTTAACGGCTTCAAAGCGGTTTTTTACAAATTTAAATGCACCCAGGTTTATTAAACGGTTTAAACTTGAATTTTGTGAACGGCTGCTGTAGATGCTACCCGGCCTGTAC
>JBKJLT010000038.1:0-5703 GCA_046596765.1 Ferruginibacter sp.
CATTAAAAGATGATGTGCCGGTTATTTTATTTCCGAAAGGAACCTGGTACGCATTAAAAGAATTGAGCGAAAGCAGTGCATCTGGCATTGGTATAGACTGGTGTGTAAGCCCGCAAACAGCACGTGAATTAACCGGCAACAAAATAACCTTGCAGGGAAATTTTGATCCCTCCATGTTATTGGCTCCGATACCGGAAATTAAAAAAGCCGTAAAAAATATGATTGATGCTTTCGGTACACAGAATTATATTGCCAACCTGGGCCATGGCATTATGCCAAACGTTCCGGTTGACCATGCCAAAGCATTTGTAGATGCGGTTAAAGAATACGAACCAACTTCCTGATATGCTTCATCAAACAGAAACAAAGGAAATAAAAAGCGAGTGGATTGAATTTATTTACAGTCTGCAGGCCAAAATCTGTAAGGCACTTGAAATTGCCGATGGCAGAGCTTTGTTTATTGAAGATAAATGGCAACGTGCTGAAGGCAAAGGTGGTGGCGGACTTACCAAAGTGATTCAGGGTGGAAATGTTTTTGAAAAAGGAGGCGTAAATACCTCCGTTGTTTATGGCGATGTAAGTGAGAAAATGCGCACTCAATTGGACATTGGTGGCAGTAAGTGGTTTGCTGCGGGGATAAGCATTGTTATTCATCCGCAGAATCCTTTTGTGCCAACCGTGCATTGCAATTACCGCATGTTTGAATTATATGATGACAATGATATGCTTACCGACCGGTGGTTTGGCGGCGGAACTGACCTTACACCTTATTATTTATTTGAAGAAGATGCAAAACATTTTCATCAGACTTATAAAGATGTATGTGATGCTTTCGATCCGTCTTTTTACAAACAGATGAAGGAAACCTGCGATGATTATTTTGTGAACACGCACAGAGGAAATGAGAGAAGAGGAATCGGCGGTATTTTTTACGACCACAAAAGAGCGGATGAAAATAACAGCCTTGATTTTTGGTTGAACTTTGGGAGAAAATGCGGCGAAGCTTTTACTGAGGCTTACCTGCCGATAGTTGAAAAAAGAAAAAACACGTTATTTTCTGCAAGTGAAAAACATTGGCAGGAAATAAGACGTGGCCGGTATGTGGAATTTAATTTAGTACACGACCGGGGTACATTATTTGGCCTAAAAACAAACGGCAGAACTGAAAGTATTTTAATGAGCCTGCCGCCAACCGTACGTTTTGAATACAATTACCAACCAGCAACGGGAACCAGGGAAAAAGAATTAATGGACATTTTATTTCAACCGGTTGACTGGGTTTAAAAATTAAAATATGCATGCTCAGGGAGATATTACCGGCGACGAAAAAACAACCAAACACAAATAATTTTTAAGAAAAGTATTATGATATTACAAAGAAGAAATAGAATACTCCGTCAGTCATCCGCGATAAGAGCCATGGTAAGTGAAACAAGTCTTTCGCCAAATGACTTTATTGTTCCATTATTTATTGGCGAAGGTGAAAATATTAAAACTGAAATAGCATCTATGCCGGGCTATTACAGGAACACGTTGGACATTACTGTTAAAGAAGTAAAAGAACTGTGGAGTATGGGTTTAAAAAGTGTATTACTGTTTGTAAAGTCTAAAGATGAATTAAAGGATAACAAAGGAACGGAGGCACTTAATCCTGATGGATTAATGCAGCGAAGCATTAAGGCCATTAAAGATGCAGTACCAGAAATGCTGGTGATGACAGATGTGGCACTCGACCCTTTTTCTTCTTACGGTCACGATGGTATTGTAGAAAACGGACAGATTGTAAATGACCCTACAGTTGAAGTACTTGCATTGATGAGTGTAAGTCATGCACAAGCGGGTGCAGATTTTGTTGCACCAAGTGATATGATGGACGGCCGCATAGGAGCCATACGACAGGCTTTGGAAGAAAACAATTTCATCAATACCGGCATCATGAGTTACAGTGCAAAATATGCTTCCTGTTTTTATGGCCCCTTTCGTGATGCACTTGACAGTGCGCCAGGCTTTGGCGATAAAAAAACTTATCAAATGGATTACAGCAACCGTATTGAAGCTGTTAAGGAAACATTGATAGATATTGAAGAAGGTGCAGACATTGTAATGGTTAAACCGGCGTTATCCTATTTAGATATCATCCGCGATGTAAAAAATGCTGTGCAGGTACCTGTTAGTGCTTACAACATAAGCGGAGAATATGCCATGATAAAAGCTGCAGCAAAAATGGGCTGGATTGATGAAGACAAGGCTATTATGGAAACCCTCACATCCATTAAACGTGCAGGTGCCGATTTAATAGCTTCTTATTTTGCAAAAGATTTCATCCGCATCAGCGGCTTATAAAAATTCACTATGAATACAAAAAGCAAAGAACTTTTCGAAAGAGCACAAAAATCTATTCCCGGTGGTGTAAATTCTCCAGTGCGTGCGTTTAAAAGCGTTGGCGGCACACCTGTTTTTATAAAAAGTGCCAAAGGAGCTTATTTATTTGATGTGGATGATAATAAGTACATCGACTACATCGCCTCCTGGGGACCAATGATTTTAGGTCATGCTTATGAGCCCGTTGTAAAAGCCATACAGGAAAAAGCAGCAGGCTCTACTTCGTTTGGCGCACCAACAGAACTTGAAATTGAAATGGCTGAACTTATCATCAGCATGGTACCAAATGTTGATTTGGTAAGAATGGTTAGCAGCGGAACTGAAGCCTGCATGAGTGCACTTCGTTTGGCAAGAGGTTATACTGGAAAAAATAAGTTTATAAAATTTGAAGGGAATTATCACGGACATGCTGATTCATTTTTAGTTAAAGCAGGCAGCGGCCTTGCCACTTTAGATATACAAACTGTACCCGGCGTTACTGCCGGCGTTGCTAATGATACCTTAACTGCTCCATACAATAACCTTGATGCGGTAAAGCAGTTGTTTGCCGAAAATAAAAATCAGATTGCAGCCATTATTGTGGAGCCCGTTGCCGGAAATATGGGTTGCGTAATTCCTGAACCCAGTTTTTTAGAAGGATTAAGAAAAATTTGCGATGAAGAAAATGCTGTGTTCATTTTTGATGAAGTGATGACGGGTTTTAGATTAGCTGCCGGTGGCGCACAGGAAAAATTAAACATCAATGCGGATCTTATTACTTACGGAAAAGTTATTGGCGGTGGTATGCCTGTAGGTGCATTTGGAGGCAAAAAAGAAATCATGCAGCACATTGCACCGCTGGGTAATGTTTACCAGGCCGGCACATTAAGCGGCAATCCTATTGCTATGATTGCAGGCTTCACCATGT
The DNA here is from genome assembly GCA_046596765.1 of Ferruginibacter sp. Taxonomy (GTDB): domain Bacteria; phylum Bacteroidota; class Bacteroidia; order Chitinophagales; family Chitinophagaceae; genus Ferruginibacter. The sequence continues at coordinate 3,290 of JBKJLT010000038.1, forward strand.
TGCAGGAGTTAAAAAATAATTCTGCTATTTATACAGAGCTTGATGAAAAAACTGCTTACCTGCACAATGGGCTCAATGAGGTATTACAGGAATGGGGTAAACCTTTCGTCATTAACCGCTTCGGTTCAATGATCAGTATTCACTTCAGCGAACAACCCGTTATCGATTTTACAACTGCCGCTGCTGCCAACAACGATCTGTTTAAAAAATATTTTCATGAGATGCTGAACCGTGGAATTTACCTGCCGCCTTCTGCCTTTGAAAGCTGGTTTTTAAATAATGCACTTACTTACCAAGACCTGGATGAAACTATTGCAGCAACGAGGGAAAGTATGCAGAGTATGTAAGTAAATGAACCAGAAAAGCCAATAGGCTTCGTTACTACTTTTGTGGCCTCGTCAGGAATCGAACCTGAATCTGGGGCTTCGGAGGCCCTTATACTATCCATTGTACTACGAGGCCGTTGTTTAGTTAATTGTTAATCGTTAATCGGGGTGCAATTGTGACAAAGCCTTACCATTAACCATTAACAGATAACATCTCTATTTTCCCAAATGCGAAAAATTACTACCGAATATTTTTACCGCTATGGCCAGCAATATTACACCAAAAAATTTTCTGATCACCGTCATGCCATTGGGGCCTAAAACTTTTTCAATCCACTTCAGCGATTTTAGCACCAGGTATATCACTATGCAGTTGATAAGGATGCCAATAAAAATATTCACATCAAAATAATTCGCTTTTAAACTCATGATGGTAGTAAGTGTGCCCGAACCTGCTATCAGCGGAAAAGCAATCGGTACCACGCTGCCGCTTTTGGGGTTACCATCCGACTTAAAAAATTCAATACCCAATACCATCTCCAGCCCAATAATGAAAATTACAATACTACCTGCTACTGCAAAAGACTGTACATCCAGCCCAAGAATATCCAGAAATTGTTTACCGATAAATAAAAATAAAATCATCAAACCGCCAGAAGCAAGTGTTGCCTGTAACGACCTGATCTCTCCTCCCATCTTTGCACGTAAAGACGCAAGTACCGGTACATTACCTACCATATCTATCACCGCAAACAGGGTAAAGCTGATTGTAATAATTTCGTTAATTAATACATTTCCAAATGTCATCGATAATTTTTATCCATGCAAAGATAAACAGCTAAAAACAAAATGCTGCTTTAAAAAAAAGCCCCGGCAGATGAGATATAAGCCGGGGCAAAATTTATAGAAATTGTACTTACCTGAAAATATGCTTCTCCTTAAAAAGTACATATTCCTTTTGTAAAGTGTGCAAACAATTAACACAAAGACAATCCTCATATTTAGATTCAACATAAGCTCTTTCTTCCAGCGATAGTTGAATGCTGCTGCACTGGCAAAGCATGATGCTTCCTGCCTTGCACTCAAATACAATACTACAGCGTGGGCAATATTTGTCTTCGTGTTTACACATCGTTATTTAAAATTAGCCGGGAAGACGGAACGACGTTTAGTTAAAAGGAAAATAAATTTTCCGGCTTACCGGCAAAAAAAAATTAAAAATTGAGGTTAACACCTGCCATAAAATTAAAACGGCGACTGTTATAGCCTCTTACTTCTGAGTATTTTTCGTCAGTAATGTTTTTCAGATCAACAAATGCTTTTATATTTTTTGTAATGCTGTATGTGCTGTACAAATTCCAGACATAGTACGCAGGCATTTCAATGGGTGCAGCATTATACACTCCTTCGTATCTTTTACTGATGCTTTGCACAGCAATATTCATATTCCAGTTTTTGCAAAGCTCAATACCCACATTTAAATTGATGGTTTGCCTTGGCCTCCGGTAAAGATTAAAGAACGTTGTGTCTTTTAAACCTTTTTTTGTTTCAATTTTGCCATCAAGATTTACGTAATTAGCATTAAGCGTTACCTTACCAAAGTCAATGCTGGCCTCCAGTTCAAAGCCCTTATCCTTTTGCTTATCTGCATTTACGTAATAGCTGGCATAAGTCGGTGCACCTGCACTGAAAAAAGCGATATTGTCTTTAATCTCTCTGCTAAAATAAACAGCCCTGATATTTACATTGTTTTTATAATACTGAACGCCGCCCTCAATATTTAAAGATTTTTCAGGCTTCAGTTCTACAGCAGGATTACGGTATTCAGAATAAACCTGGTATAAAGAAGGTGCTTTAAAACCCGAGCTGATGTTACCAAATATTTTTATGGAATTGTTGATTACATAAGATGGATTGAAAGAAAAAGTAAACACGTTACCATACTTATTGAAATTATTGTAACGGCCACCAAGCTCAACATTAAAGCCTGAAATATTTTTTATAACTACCGAAGTATAAGCACTAAACTGATTTACTTTAACGCTGTCTTCGCTAAGCGGTGTTGAGGTGTAAGGTCCATAGCTGCTT
>JBKJLT010000111.1:0-3113 GCA_046596765.1 Ferruginibacter sp.
TAACATTATCATCCGCCTTTGTACCACCGGCGAGCTGATGGTGAATATCTGTTTAAATTATGATGAAGAGGCTGACAGAATAAAACTGTTTGAACATCTTTTAAAACAAGTGCCAGAGATAACAACTTTACTCTACACCATCAACCCAAAGTGGAACAACAGTATTTATGACCTTACGCCACAGGTTTATTTTGGTAAAGGATATGCAACGGAAAGGATGTCCGCAGGATCCGGTGGAGAAGAATTTGAATTTAAGATTTCGCCCAAATCATTTTTTCAAACCAATACCAAACAGGCAGAAAAACTATATACCATAACAAGGGAATTTGCAGCACTTACCGGAAACGAAATTGTGTACGATCTGTATTGCGGCACCGGCAGCATCGGCATCTTCCTTAGCAAAAATGCAAAAAAAATAATTGGGGTTGAAGTGATTGAAGAAGCAATTGCCGATGCAAAAGAAAACGCTGCATTGAATAATATTAACCATGCCGAATTTTTTGCAGGCGACGTAATAAAGATTTGCAATAATGAATTTTTCGCATTGCATGGCCGGCCAGATGTGATTATCACCGATCCGCCACGTGCCGGTATGCATGAAAAATTAGTAAACAAGCTGCTTGAAATGGCTGCGCCTAAAATTGTGTATGTAAGCTGCAACACAGCCACACAGGCCCGTGACCTTGGTTTACTGGCCGAAAAATATGCGATAGAAAAAATTCAACCGGTAGATATGTTTCCGCATACACACCATATTGAATGTGTGGTTATGCTGAAATTGAAATAATAATTTCACAAACTTTGCCAAAGTTTAAAACTTTGGCAAAGTTCCCGGATAGCATTACAAAACATAAAACATTAATCAACTAAATTTGTACAATGGCTTTTAATAATTACGGAAATAGATTTCAGCAAACAACACCGGTGGTACTGAACCTGATCATCATCAATGTATTGGTATACATAGTTCAATTTTTATTTGACGGACCAGAAGAAAAAATAAGCAGGGTGATTGCCCTGTTTCCTTATAACACACCTTATTTTAAACCATACCAACTGGTTACACACATGTTTGCACACGGAGGGTTTTTTCACCTGCTTTTTAACATGTTTGCTTTGTGGATGTTTGGCACCATGCTGGAAAGAGTTTGGGGTTCTAAACGCTTCTTGATTTTTTTCCTTGCCTGCGGATTAGCGGCTGGTGCAGCACATCTTTTTTTAGAATTTTCACCTGCAGTAGGAGCATCCGGTGCCATTATGGGATTGTTTGCAGCTTATGCCTATCTGTTTCCCAATACCGAGTTGATTATGTTTCCAATACCGGTTCCGGTAAAAGTAAAGTATGCGGTGGCAATTTTGGCGGCATTCGATCTTTTTGGCGGTGTTTATCCTGCTGCTGGCGGCAATATTGCACACTTTGCGCATTTGGGCGGTTTGGTAATGGGTTTTATATTGGTTATCATCTGGAACAAGACCGACAAAAAAACTTTCTATTAATACTAACAATTAATTGTTTTAACTGTTTGTAATTTTATCAGCATAATAAAATGAAATGGGAGAATCGGACCGGTATACTGATTACAGGATAAAAAAGCAACGCTTTACGTTGGGCAACCCCGATAATGCGCTCATGTGGCTTTTTGCCATTAATGTAATTTTCTTTCTGATACTGCAAACTATCAGGGTTGCTATTAACGTTAACGATCATTCAGATGCTGTTTTTTACTCGCAGGTTACCGGCAACTTTCAATTACCGGCAAACCTCGTAAGTTTAAGCAAAAAACCATGGACTATTATTTCCTTCATGTTCAGCGATGCGGATTTGATGAGGGCGCTTAGTAATATGCTGTGGTTATGGACATTTGGGTCGGTGCTGCAAAATTTAACTGGTAACAGAAAAATCATCCCGGTTTATTTATATGGCGGTTTTGCCGGGGCTGTTTTTTTTATTGCTGCTGTTTATTTAATTCCAACCAACAGGGCAATCATTGATTCGCTCGGTTTGTTTGGTGCCAATGCTTCTGTAATGGCTGTTGCGGTAGCGGCAACTGCCATAGCCCCAAATTACCGGTTTTTCCGTCATATCCGTGGTGGTATATCAATCTGGATTCTCACCCTTATTTATGTAGCAATTGATCTTTCTGCTGTTGCGCAGGGCCCTGCAGCACTAACTATTGCCCATATTGGTGGTGCAGCCGCAGGTTTTGTTTTTGTAAAAATGCTGAAGAATAATATGGACGGCAGTGAGTGGATGAATAATTTTTACAACTGGTTCATCAACCTTTTTAATCCCAACAAAAAAGTACAAAAGAACAGCATTAAGGAAAGGGTTTTTTATAACACAGGAACCCGCAGCCCATACCAAAAAACTTCAAACGTAACCGAACAAAGGGTTGATGAAATTCTGGATAAGATAAGCCAGCAGGGTTACAGCACACTTACCAAAGAAGAAAAGGATATTTTAAAAAGAGCCAGCGAAGATTAGATTGCACCACACTTGCCTGCCGGTAGGCAAGTAGTATATAGTGAACAATAGAAAACACATTGGTCTATGTGTTTTTCTATGTATCTATGTTTCTATGTGGTTCAATTCAGAGACGCTCCTCATTTCTTTCACAAACTTTTTTATAAGAGTTAAGCCTATCTTTAGGCTATGGCCGGCAACTTTTTCCGAAGGGTTACAAAACATTTTTTTATCCTCTTAAATATTACCACAGCAATAATTTTTTTGCTGGGCTGCTACGGGTATTTTTTTCACCCTTCAACATTATGGCCGCTTGGTTTTTTAACGCTTACTGCGTTTTATTTTTTATTAGGTTTGATTGCATTTATTTTTTTCTGGCTTTTTATAAAACCTGTTTGCAGTTTAATTTCAATCGTTGCAATTTTACTGGCATACAAACCATTGGGCAACATTATACCGTACCGCCTGTCAAACTCATTCAACAAGCCAAAGGCAGAAAATGCTTTACGCATAATGAGCTGGAATGTAGCACAGTTCAATATCATGGAGGATAAGCAACAACCGGAAATAAAAAGCCAGATGTTTAGTTTGATTAACGAATACGAACCGGATATTGCCTGCTTTCAGGAAATGGTTGCCGAAGACAGTA
>JBKJLT010000021.1:0-5265 GCA_046596765.1 Ferruginibacter sp.
TCACAGAAAAAGAATTAGCTGCACTCGTAAAAAAAGCAGGTTAACTATGTATAAAGTTATCAGGTCATTCCTGTTTTTATTTGATCCTGAATGGGTTCATTATTTTTCGATGAATGGTTTGAAGCTATTGTGCAGAATACCCGGCGTAAAAAGCATTATAGCTTCGTGCTATACGCCTAAGAAGTACAATATTATTCAATCTACAATCGGCAGCCTACAATTAAAAAATCATGTTGGCCTTGGTGCAGGTTTTGATAAAAATGCAAAATACTTAAACGAACTGGAAGCTTTAGGCTTTGGTTTTGTAGAAATGGGTACTGTAACCCCGCTGCCACAAGCCGGAAATGATAAACCCCGTTTATTTCGCCTGCCAAAAGATAAGGCACTCATTAACCGCATGGGTTTTAATAATGATGGTGTTGAAGCAATTGCTAATAGATTAGCAATCTGGAAATTAAAAAACGAACAACGAACAACAAAAAATTGGCATCGTCTCATCATTGGTGGCAATATTGGCAAAAACAAAGTAACCCCAAACGAAGATGCCTGGAAAGATTATGAAAAATGCTTTCTTACCTTACATAATTATGTAGATTATTTTGTGGTGAATGTAAGCTCGCCAAATACTCCGGGATTAAGGGAGCTGCAGGAGAAAGATTCATTGCGAAAAATCCTTACAAATCTTCAGAATCTAAACACTAAACTCCCAAATCCTAAACCAATTCTCCTAAAAATTGCACCCGACCTTACAACCAAACAAATTGACGATGTTATTGAACTTGCACTGGAAATCAAGTTAGATGGTCTTGTTGCATCAAACACCACAATCAGCAGAGCGCAACTACAAACCAACAACAACAAACTAGAAACAATTGGCGCTGGCGGTTTAAGCGGCTTGCCCTTAAAAGCGAGAAGCACCGAAATTGTAAAATATATTCATCAAAAAACAAAGGGACAAATACCGGTTATCGCAAGTGGTGGTATCTTTACCGGCGCAGATGCAAAAGAAAAGATTGATGCAGGAGCATCTTTGTTACAGATATGGACCGGTTTTATTTATGAAGGGCCCGGTATTGTGAAAAAGATTTGTAAAGTGACAGATAATGACAATGAGCAATTGGCAATGATCAATAAACATTCAATAAAAAATATTAAATAATTAAATGGAACACTTATTAACCTCCGAAAGTATCATCAGCTTTTTTATACTTGTTGTATTGGAAGTAGTTTTGGGCATTGACAATGTAATTTTTGTTAGCATCATACTTAACCGGTTAGATAAAACTAAGGACCAGAAAAAAGCCCGGCGTATGTGGATGATTACCGGCATCCTCTCCAGAAGCCTGTTACTGATGGGTTTGGGCTGGCTGCTTTCGCAAAAAGGCAAGGCTGTTTTTACTGTTTTTAATAAAGGATTCGACCTGGCCAGTATTGTAATGCTTGCCGGTGGTATTTTTCTTATCTATAAATCGGTTATGGAAATTCATGCCAAACTCGAAGGTGAAGACCCGAATATTTCTTCACAAAAAAATAAAAAAATAACACTGGGTAATGCCATCGGGCAAATTATTCTGATAGATGCAGTATTCTCATTTGACAGCATCATTACCGCAGGTGGTACCGCCAAATATGTAGAGATCATGATTGCGGCTGTGGTTATTGCCATGACGGTTATGTTCATGTTCAGTCCAGCTATTTCTGCTTTTATACATAAACATCCCACGTTAAAAATGCTGGCACTTTCTTTTTTGGTAATGATTGGCCTTAGCTTGATTATGGAAGGATGGAATGCAGAAGCTGCCCATGAGCTGAAAATAAAGAATTATATTTATTTTGGTATGGCTTTTTCTTTTGGTGTAGAAATGCTGAATATGGTAATGCGCAAGCGGATGCGTAAAAACAGGGTGGTTGAATTAAATGAACCTTACATTAAAAAAGATGAAGAAGAATTTTCAGACGAGGCAAAGTAAGGCTGCAGCCACCACTCCTGCTGTTTCGGTTCGTAACCGGTTTTTACCCAGTGCAACCGCACTAAAATTATTTTGCAAAGCCAGCTCAATTTCATCTGCCGTAAAATCACCTTCGGGACCAATCAATATAATTTTTGTTGAGAGGGATTCATTATTCAGATCTGATAAACATCGTTTGTCATCATCCATACAATGTGCAATAAATTTTTGTTGCTGTGTGGATGATTGAACAAGTAGATTGAATTTCGTTGGCTCATGTAAAACGGGCAACCAGGTTTGCTGTGATTGAAGCATGGCACTTACCAAAATACTTTTCATCCTGTCAAACTTAAAAGCAGTTTTTTCGGTACGGCTGCAAATAAGCGGTATAATTTCTGTTACGCCAATCTCGGTTACTTTTTCTAAAAACCATTCAAAACGGGTATTGTTTCTTAAGGTAGAAATAGCAATGGTGATGTTTGTGGCTTGTCGTTGGGGGTTGGTGGTTTGTAGCGTTTTAACTGAGCATCTTTTCCTGTTGTTGTCAGTTATTGCTACAGTAAATAAATCTCCCTTGCCATTTGTGAGTTGTAGTTGCTCGCCATTTTGCATACGCAGCACCTGAACTATATGCTTGCTGGTAGATTCATCCAGCACAATATCAGTACTTGATGCAACTAAATCTTCTTTATAAAAAAATGGTAAAGCCATATCTAAGTTTTACTTCTTTGCCTTATTTTATCCGGATTCTGTTTTGCAAAAACAACACCGCTTATAATTACAACATCGTTGTAAATTTTATAAATAATCAAATAAGGAAAGTGCTTTAAGACCAATCTCCTGAAAGGCTCATTGTAGTAACTAAAATAGGTTGGATTTTTTTTAATTGCTTCCATCGAATAGGTAAGCTCAAAATAAAAACGCTCTGCAAGAGGTTCTGATTTTTTTTGATAGTAATACACGCCATCTACAATATCCAGTTTTGCGGCATCGGTTATTTCCAGTTTAAACTCCATAACCAAACTTATCTTTCATCTCTTTTTTAAATTCTTCAAGAGACTGTGTTTTCATTTCTCCCCGCTGGTATTTTTCATCCCTTTCCTGCAGCATACTTAGTTGCTCATTAGTTAATTCATAATCAAACGCATCGTTCCTGGTGTTTTCTAAAAGCGTGTAAACTGCTTCCAGAATTTTGTCATCATTTATTGCATCAATACGTTCATGAAGAGCTTCTTTAATTGTATGAATATCCATCACAAAGGTTTTTTATTAAAGTTAAACATTTACCAACTTATATTAATATTAAGCTTCGCTAACTTATTATGCCAAAGAATCTTCGCTAGTTCCCCCGCCGCGGCAGAGGCAGAGGGGGCTTCTTAAAAGGGCGCATCCTCATCAAACTCTCCATCATTCATCTTGCTGCCTTTTTGTATATACAGTTTTGCGCCATCACCATCATCACTCTTAACCGGTTTCCAGCTTCCGCCAGGTAAGCCGCTTGCAAAATCACTCCCACCTTCTTCTTCAATAAATTTTTGAATATGCAATAGTGCTTTCAATTTTATTGTATCCAGACTACCATTACGGTGCTTGGCAATCTTTACAAATGTTTCGCCCTTGTTGCTTTCGCCCATTTCGTTGCTCGTAATATCATAGTATTCGGGGCGGTAAAGGAACATAACCATGTCTGCATCCTGTTCGATGGCTCCACTCTCACGTAAATCACTCAACTGCGGAATCTTTGCACCTTCTTTTCTTTTCTCCACCTCACGGCTCAACTGCGACAGGGCGATAATTGGCACCTGCAGCTCTTTCGCAAGGCCTTTTAAATCACGTGATATACGGCTAATCTCCTGCTCCCGGTTGCCATTGCGGTTTTCACCGGCACCACTCATCAACTGTAAATAGTCAATAATGATGAGGCCAACATTGTGTTTGTTTTTTAACCTGCGGCATTTTGCCCGCAATTCAAAAATATTCAATGCTGCAGTATCATCAATAAATATGGGTGCTTTTGATAAACGCTCAATACCGTTTTTATACAATTGCTTCATTTCATGCTCTTCCAGTTTACCCCGTGCAATCTTCTCCAGCCATATTTCGCTTTCGGCACTTAATATACGTTGTACCAATTGGCTGCTGCTCATCTCCAGACTAAAAAACCCTACAGCCGTTGGTTTGGTAGGATGTAATGCTGCACTCCTCGCAAGGTTTAATGCAAAAGCTGTTTTACCTACCGAAGGCCTTGCAGCCAAAACAATAAGGTCAGTTGACTGCCAGCCGTACGTAATTCTATCCAGCGACGGAAAGCCGGTAGGCACGCCAGTTATATCTTCCTGCCTGTTACGCATGTCTTCAATACGCTGAATGGTTTTTACCAAAACTGTATCAATACTGTCGAAGTTTTTACGCAGGTGATTGTTGGTGATCTCGAAGAGCTTGCTTTCTGCTTCATCCAGCATATCAAAAACATCGGTGCTGTCTTCGTAGGCATCACCAATAATTTCTCCGCTGATGCGTATTAATTCCCTTTGAATAAATTTTTGTAAAACTATCCTGGAGTGTGCTTCAATATTAGCAGATGAAACAACCGCATTGGTTAGTTTGGTTACATAATAAGGCCCGCCAACAGCGTCCAGCTCTTCACGGAATTTTAATTCCTCAACAACCGTCAACAAATCTATCGGTAAACTTTTTATGGCCAAACCCTGCATGGCTTTAAATATGCGCTGGTTGGCATCTACATAAAAGCATTCGGGTTTTAAAATTTCAACCACGGTATCAAAGGCACTTTTTTCGAGCATGATGGCACCAAGTACAGCTTCTTCCAGTTCCTTTGCCTGCGGCGGAACTTTGCCGTACATCATGTTTCCGAGATCTAGTGGCGCTTTACGGCGCAGCTTTTTGTCTTTATTAAAGTTAGTAAGTTCCATATTCAAATTTCCTGTGCTTGTAAGGGTTATTGTTTGCTGGGCGGCTAAGGTAATTGCAAAAGAAACATCAAACTGAATTCATTTTTATCCACATCGTACGCAATACGTTTTTTACAATCGTTTTCCACATGTTTGTCCCCAGCAAAGATAGTTTATTAAGGTTACCAATAAATTACCCACAGGAAATGCACAGCAGAAAAAGCAATAAAATTCGCATTCTCTTTAGTTTTATTAACAATTAGAAAATAGCAAATTTTCTTTTTTGCACCGCCTCATTTATTATATCGTTTGCTTTATTTAAAATCTATACTTAGTTTATGAGTCTTTACGGCTTGGCAGGGTATTTTACAAATTATCGCATTATACCTTCGATATATTTTTAC
>JBKJLT010000033.1:0-3052 GCA_046596765.1 Ferruginibacter sp.
AATTCACACAATCTACTTTACATTCTATTTTTCAAACACTACTGCATCGGTTTCAGCACCTAAAATAGTAAGTGCTTTTGAAATAGCTTTTACAAATGGTGGCGGTCCACAAACATAAAAGTGCTGTGTGAAATCGTCTATCATTTCTTTTAAGAAAGCAGAATCAATCATACGATTTTCGTAGCCTTCTTTTTTTTCGTCAGTGAGTGTATTGATAAAGTTTTTACCAAGTATTTTATCAAATTCTTGTTTCAGAATTATATCGCTTTCGGTCTTGTTGGTAAAAATCAGTTTGTTGCTTGCAATTTTGTTTTCGGCATGTAATTGCCGAAGAATGGCAATGAATGGTGTAATGCCTGCACCTCCTGCAATGAAAACTCCTTCGCCTTTATATTCAATTGCTCCCCAAACATCTCGAATAATAAGTTCATCACCGTGTTTTAGTTTTCCTAATTCTTTGGTAACACCGTTGTGACTATCGTAAATTTTAATTGTAAATTCAAGATACTCATTATCATTTAAACTTGTAAAAGTAAAAGGTCGTTTTTCATTTTTAAGTGCAGGAGTGTTTATGGAAACTTCGGTTGCTTGTCCAGGTGTGAATTTGTAACCCTCTGGTTTTTGAATTGTAAAACGCTTTACATCGTGTGTTACAAGTTCAATAGAAATGATTTTTACAATATGATTTTTCATTAAGTAAATTCTCTTGTTGAATTTATTTAGTTGTATTGCTTTTAAACTTTTCAGGGAACTGCATTACGATTCCTTCGGAAAGCATGTCAGCCATTTTAAGAATTTCAATATGGACTGCGTCATACGCTTTTACATCAGCATCATAATCTTTTTTTATCCGTGCAACTGCTTCGTCAGTTGTTAGTTTAAGATGGTCATTCATCATCAGTTTCATGTCAGCCAACTTCCAATTTGGATTTGCCTTACTAAGAAATGCTGAAATTTCATCAGCGTTTGCATACCATCTTTTATTTGCTTCATCAAGTGCTCCGGCGTTTCCTGCTCTTGCTGCCTTTACAACTTCTGCTGATATTTTAATATGCGGATAAAGCAAATCAGTTAATTGCTTTCCTGCTGCATCACCGTAGTATGATTTAATTGCATTGCCAATGTCATCTTGATTTTTGAGTAATCGTGCAACTGCCTGGTCGGTTCCTGGTGCATCATCTACAAGGCAGATGATTACATTGCGTGTCCATGTAACATGTTCTTCCCACAATTGGCGCATGGCTGTTTTTAAATCAGAAGCTGGTGAACTCATGGATGCACTTCCCATATTCATTGCGGTATCGTCCGTGTTTTTCTCTTTAGTGTCACTGCTATTACAGGCAGTAGTTCCTGTTAGTATTGTGGCACAAATCATTATAGATAATGCCAGAGTTAATTTTGTTTTTTTCATTTGATTTATTTTATGTTATGAAAACAATAATGAAGCCACAAAGGTTAGCATCGTAATATTTAAATCGTTACACCACTTGCGGAATAAGTTACACGATTCACACATTTCCAGCTGTTTCATTGCTTTTATTTATATTCTATAAATATGCCTTGGCAAAGTCATCTAAACTTGAATTTGTGTGAGATGCTGTTTAGGGTGACGTACAATGATTGAGTATTGCTGCAGGTGGGGGATTTTATAACGTCCCGCCCCACTTATAGCAATACTTTTGTTAGCGTTTCGTTTTTTTGGTGATTGTGTAATATTCTAAATTTAATTATGAAATTTCTTTATAAATATTTTCGATTTGTTTACCGTGTCGGCGTGTATGTTCTATCATAAAAATTAGCCATTCATATCTGGTCAAACCATTAGGGGCTGGAGGAAAATGCAGTTCACTGCTTAGTTCCTTAAGTTCCTTTTCCTTTATTGTTTCAAACTGTTGAGCTTTTTGTTCATTCAAAGACTTCATTAAATCTTCAAGGTCATGTGGGGGTTGAGTAGGCTCTAAGACAGGGGCGGTTTTCATTTTATTTTCACTACGGAAAATGTTTTTTATTAAATCTACTTGTTCGTCGAAAGGTCGGGTTGTTGGAGTTGCATCACCATTCAGTAACTGGGTAAGAATTCCCCCGTTTGACTTAATGATATGTTCTGTTACTTGACCAGCTGTCCAGCTTTCTTCCTTTTGAATTTTATTAAGTTCCTGCTTTGAAAATTGGTAAATCCGTTGGGTAAATTCTCGATTGACATTTTCTATTTCAACGATAAGTTCTTCTTGAGACATGGAATTTGTATTCATTCTTATTGTTTTTATGTTTTATCAAATAAATATTTTAGAAAGAATGTTTAATCCTACAGATTGCACCAAAATGACCGCTAACACATAAATGTATGATATAAGACGCACCTCTCAAAAAAATATCGCTATTGAAAATCAATCTATTAATGTTATACATTTTGTATTATTATTAGAGCAATCCACCCCGCAGGTTTTATCAAACCGTCTGTTTTTTTAATTTATGAGCCTGAACGATGCTGAGTAGAATTACCAAACGTACAAATGTGCTACCCTTCGATTCCCTAAGGTAAACTGCACAGACAACGACCCTTCAACAAACTCAGGACGACAAAACCAACGCATCTTCCTTCCTATGTTTCAACACAAACCAACCGGTAACAAGAAAGGAGAAAATAATCCTTCCCTAAACTCAGGATGATAAGACCAGAGTTGCGTCCTCTTTTTTGTGTTTTAGTACAAACCATGCAGTCAATAGAAAAGTCGAAATAAAATAAGCAGCTAAAATATATTTAATTGAAGTAAAATAAGCACTACTGCCAAACCAATCATTTTGCTGCACCAAAAAAGCAAGACCGAAGCCGCAGCGGGCAGCTTCCCAGAACAAGGCCCAGGGGTTGCGGTCCATTAGTTCGGTGAGTGCATACACACAGAGAAAAACAAAACCGCCATACCAGAAAATATACGTCTTGTCAAGTTGGTTGATAGTGGCAATACTGCCAAAGAACCAACTAACAAAGAAGAGTATCATCATCAGTTGCACCCAGCTCCACACATTTAAAGCAGTAGAAGTTTTGGTATCA
>JBKJLT010000217.1:0-3349 GCA_046596765.1 Ferruginibacter sp.
CCTTTCGCTGGAAGATGCCGTAGAAGCAATAAAAATAAACACCCGCCAATACGCCAAGCGGCAAATGACCTGGTTTAAAAAAGATGAAGAAGTAATGTGGTGTGAGCCGGAATTTGAGCAAGCACTACAACTTATGCAACACGGGTTGGCAAAGCTTTGATGTTTGAATTAAGTGGCGGATGTTAGTTTACCATCAGCTTTCATTGTTTTCATATTTCAAATTTAATATAAAATTGCGAGAGTTACAAACCGTGAAGCGGCTGAAAAAACTCTGTGTTAATATCACAGCTAAGCGGAGAAAAGCTTCGGATGTTGGTTAATAAGACCAACCTCGGCTTGCGGCATGGTTAGCGTATTATGATGTGAGTTGGAAGATCAACAAAGGCAGAGGGGTTTGTTTTGGCTGGCAAGTGCTATTTAAATACTGTGGGTAGGTTTTATTTTTTTTACACAGCTCATGTTGAACTAAACCCCTGTCGGGGTAGCCAACAGCAGTCCGTTTGTCAACTTGTCCTACATTGCTTATCTTAGCATTCATTCCGCCAAACCCTTGATAGTACTCAATCTAGCTCATTTCCAGAAACGACAACTCCATATATATAAGAGAGGCAATTTGTCAGCATCATAAATGCACCCCAACAGCGATTTCGTTCAACATCGGTTTCATTTCTTGCCCGTTGGGCAAAACGAAACCTTAGTTATTGGCAGAAGTAAAGTAAAAGTCTGTTATTTTATTTAAAGCATAGTAAATAGAAAACTGATAAATAGGTACCCCATATTCTATATTCTATCTCATGTGCTTTTTTATACTTATAATAGATAGCTTCAAGATTTCTAAAGTTAGACCTCATTTAAAATTGAAGATATTATTAACAAATCATCATTTGTTAGACCTCCATTTTTATAAAATAATACTTTTTCATTTTTATCTATTATGAAATTCATTAGTACACTATCAGTTAAAGGGTCAATGTGTGGTAGATTAGGATTCTCTGATAAAATTGTCCTTAGAGAGCCCCTTAGCCCTTCATTAGAATTTAAAAATCTGTAATTCAATTCTAAATTTCGCATTTTTAGAAACGCTGGGATAGAATTGGGTTTTAAATCATTGCAATAAGAAATAAAAACTATTTTTTCATTGTCGTTATACAATAATTGGAGTTGATTTGAAATCGGTATTCCTTTAATACACGAGCCACACCAAGATGCCCATGTATTAAAGAAAATCACCTTCCCTGTTATATAATCATAATCAGACTTGTCAATAAAATGCTTGAATGTATCCAAATAAGAATTGTTGATTACTTTAATTTTGGATTTATTTTCAAATTTTGCTATTCCTATATGTATACCGAAAATTTTTAATTTTTTTTTAAAAAAAAAATTAATAAAAATATTATTGATATGCTAATTAGAGTATACAACAATTTAATTTACGATTGAATAGGGAGCAGTTATAGTTAAAATGCCATCAATATTCTCGAAATGATATAATCCCTGATTAACAATTATTTCTTTATCTAATCCAATTGCAGCATTAACAATGCTGCGGTTTATATGTGTATCTTCTGAGAAATTAAAATTGCTACCATTAATAAATTGTCTATGATAGTCTGGATTTATATTATTATCGATACCAAAGGTAATTAATTTTGAATCGTTGCTTATTTTAATGTAGGACCTTACATCTTGTCTACTTGTAATTATCCAACAATACCACCATCCTGGTGCACAAGGTTCGGTATAACTATACCAATGTGCGTGAAACTGTATATACACTAGTGACATTCCTGTTTCAACTAGTGACATTCCTGTTTCACCGCCCTTGCTCACAATTGAATTTTTTATCTGGCGTTCATTTGATGCAGTCATTGTGTCTTGTATAATTGCCGTCTTTTTGCAAGATATTGCAGAAACTACAACTAGTAAAAATAAAAAAATTTTTTTCATAATTATAATATTTTATTTTTTATGTTGAAAGCTTTTGTGCTTCATCATAGTTCAACTCTATACCTTACCTAGCGCTATTAGTAATAAATGGGAAAAGCTGTCAGGAATTAATTGAAGTCCCATTAGCAAATGTATCTCTTAGAGAAAACAAATTTATGGCTCTTAAAATTGCTTACTAATAAAGGGTTTTTTAATGTCCTTATCTTGCAATATGAAATTTAAAAAATGGTTTTTTTATTTTGCTAATCTAAAATTAAAGTAAACTACTCCGATTAAATCGGAGTGGAAGATTTTTCAAAAAATATTTTAAATCTTCCTTCTTCGTTATAGAAATATGTCTCCCTATATTTATCATAATAAATAGGTGCGCCCTTTTCTTTTAATTCACTTAAGTATTCGTATAAAGTACTTTCAGAAATATCTAATCTTTTTGCAAATGTGGATGGATTCCCAGTTGCTTTTCTTGAGATTAAGTAATCAATTTTTTCAAAGCGTTCGATAACTTTTTTATGCATAGTCGAAGTAGGATTGATTAAAATGATTTGAAGTCAAAAGGATCTTATAGGAAATGAACTTCTTTTACTTTAGAGTAGATGCAGAATTTATTTCTGCCAGCTTATAAATATACGCCCCTTTTTGTATAAAAAACTATTAATTACCAACCCAAATTAATACAAACAATATTTTCTAAAATTCCATAATCCACAATTGAAAATTGATATAACAACAAATCAACTCCCCATCAACTTTCCCTTCTGCTCCAAATATTCCTCCTGCGTAATTGCGCCTTTCTGCAGCAGCGAAAATAATTTATCCAGTTCATCAGCAATCATTTGCTGCGATGGGGCTGCAATTGCATTGGTTCGGGCAATGGCTTCGGCCAGTTGGGTGGCTTGGCTGCTTATCTGCAATTTTTTATACTCTTCCTGTGCGTGGGTGATGGTATCTTTCAATAATTTGGGATGGTGGATGAGTATATATTTTGTTTCGCCCATTTCGGCAGCAGTTTGTATATCTACATTGCCATAACCAAAAAGGCGGCCCCAGATGCTTTGGTCGTACTCTACATTATTTATTTTATCCAGCGGGCTTTCTTTGGAGTAGCGGGTAAAAAAACCGGTTTCATCAATTATACGCATGTTGGTTACCGCCCACAGATTGTGACGCCAGTTTACATACTCTATTAAAGGGTAGAAAGCTGTAAGCAATATAATGATCCATACAACAGTGCTATCTAACCGCCAGATCAGCAAAAGAACCGATAATAATACCCATGCAAAAAAGGGCATCACTAATCTAAGCCAATGCTGCCTTGTTATCAGTAATATCTTTTCATCTTTTTTAAGTGTAGTTCTCATGTCATTGGTTTTAAGTGTAGCGTAAAGTACAAAATAATGTA
>JBKJLT010000282.1:0-4019 GCA_046596765.1 Ferruginibacter sp.
CATTAAAAATTCCCAGAAATACGATTTCCAGTTTTTTTTGCCATGTGAGGCGTGGGTGTGATGGTGTACTTCCATTTCTTGTTCTGTTTGTGGTTTGTCGTTTGTTGTTTGCCCGCAGGGCCCTGTGGGTGGTTTATCAACAGTATTTGTTTCATCAACTGTGTTTATTTCGGCTGGAATATTTACTGCCGGTTGTTCAGGTTCTATATTTTTATTTTCTTCCATTTATAGCCTTTTCATTTTTAAAAATAAAAATTCGCAAATAGTGAGTGCCTGCCTGTGCGTGGAGGCGGGCATTTTTTTCTTGCATTGTGAGTAAGGGCTGTACTTCCATAAATTTTTTACTTTAATCAAAAGAATATTCTTTTTTAATTACTTCAATAAGTTTTTTTGCCCGGTTTTGAAGCGTATTGCCCATACGGATATAAAATTTAATTGTAGAGGAATAATAATGATAATTCAGCGATACGGTATTTAAATCTTTTGCATCAATAGAAAGCAAATCCGGATTTACAGCAGGTTTGTTAATAGTTGTTCGCTGGCCACCTAAAGAAGCAGCACCTATAATTCTGGTACTAATCATTTGTTGAAAAACATAGCTGTCAAACAATCGGGTATTTCCTTTGTGAATTTCATCCATCTTCAGCCGAATCAAGTCGATTTGATTGACCAGCCACTGAAAGGATACATAATAAGCCCCGATACTATCCAGCAGTTCTTTGTTTTTTATATACCTGAGCAATCCTGCAGTCTTAAGCTGGTCAAAAGACTTTGAGTTGGTATAATAATATCCAAGATTGGCGGTAACCGTTCTGGCAGCAAAATATATCTCGGTTGTATTTTTAATATCTGAGTGTAACAACTCAATTAATGAATCGGCCATCTGTGCACCATAACTATTGCGGTCTGTTACCGAATCAAATAGAACAATATCTGATTGAAGATCGGATAACATAGAGTTCAACTGTGTCTTCACTTCTTTTTTATGAAGCATAACTTCCCTGGTGTTTTCAGCATAAAATCCCAGTGAGACAGCAAGGAACAACATTAAAAATTCCCAGAAATAACTTTTCCAGTTTTTCTTTCCGTGATTATGATGGGCGTGGTGATGTACTTCCATATCTTTTATGTCTGGTGTAGGATTTATGATTTCTGATGTTTCTGAGGCAGGTGCAATGGGTTCAACAATTGAAGGGCTATTCAACTGTTGTTCTTGTTGGGGGCTGTCGTCTGCTGGCGATGAGCTTTGTTTTTCTTCTTCCATTATTTTTTCCGTGTTTTATTCGAAATTAATTTTTTAGCATTTCTACTACTTACTACTTTTTTTCCTGTTTTTGCTTCAATAGCTTTTCTTGTATTGCCTGCTATTGTGCCGCCCTGTTTAGCAATGATTTTGTTTTGCGTAAGATTGGTTGGCTTTTTCTCTGTACTTATTTCTTTTGTAGTTGCTTCTGCAAGCATGTTCAGTACCAATTCTAAATTGGTCATGTTATCTCTTAGATTTTCTTTTTTTAAATTTTTATGCTGCTTGTATTGCTTTACGGTTTTACCGCTCCATGCTTCAGTCATAATATCAGTAAGCGTTGCAAACTCCTGCCCTTTTTTTACGCCACGATTTTCCCACTCATCAGTTAGTTCCTTTCTTACCTCAATACTTTTTAACCGCTGATTAATCCATTCTTTACTGTAACCAAGTTTTATATAATTTTCCATTGCCCGGTCAATCGTTTTTTCCGGATCCTGACTTTCTTCAATTCTTTCATAACCAGTTTTTGCCAACCATTGTTTAAAAGGCTCTGCTTTAGGAGACGGGATGGATTGAATGAGCCGGAAGAGTTGCTCGGTATCTGCTACATCGGTTTTATAAAACTTTCCGTCTGATGATTCCATTTTCAGTTGGTTACAATTTGTAACCGACTGATTTCCTTCCTTTGCCAGCCTGTGTTTAAGTACCTTCCAATAATTATTTGGATTAGGGCTGTCAGTTAAAACAGCTATCACATCTACCACTGAGAAATACCATTTCTCCTCTTCCGCATCCCACTGGCTGCGTATTTTTTTGCTTTCGAATAATTTTATGTTACTCATATTTATTTTTTTTCTTTGCACAACTATCTTTTAAATTGATTGTATACCAATGCACAGATAAATCCAATTGCTAAGTACAAAAGGAATTTCAATAACCTGTTTTTCCAGTGGGTATTTTTTTCTTCGTTCATATTATTTTAGGTGATATTCTTTTTTAATCAGATCAATTAGTCTTTCTGCACTTTGTTCAATAGCCTGATAACCCTGTTTGTCTTGTATCGTGGTAGTTTTTTGCCAGTTTAAAAAATTAAGATATTCATTAAGAGATGCCGGGCTGATTCTGATTGTAAGGCTATCAGTAATTTCTGTATCTAGGCTTTTTCCGGTTGAATTGTCTCTGAATTTTGGCAAAAGGTCATTTGCATTTATGATCTTTCCAATACATTCTTTTCCTTTTTCCTGGTTGGTAATGTATTTTTCCCTCCAGAATTCAGCTCTTATCCATTGCAGGTCATAAGCAGCAATAGAATCCGCTATAATCTTTTTCTGTATTAGCCGCATTCCACCTGCATTTTTTAACTGGTCTATTGTTGTGCTGTTTCTGCGGTAATGCCTGTCCCATAAAGTTCTTTGCATATGCCGGTAAACGTTGCCAGGTATTTTTACAACATCGGGATTTATCTCAAAAAAAAGAAAGACAGAGTCAATAGCTTTAATCCTTTGATTCTTTAACGGGAATCCTGCATTCAGGTTGGCCGTATCATTTGATAGATCATAAATGAAGGACTGCATGTATTGTTTTTCACGGTTTTCTTCTATCACATGCTCCAGTTTATACTCGGCTAAAAAACCGCAAAACACAGCAAGGAACAGCATTAAAAATTCCCAGAAATAGGCTTTCCATGTTTTTTTTCCGTGATTGGCGTGGGGGTGATGATGTACTTCCATCTCTTCTTCAGTTTGTGGTTGGTTGTTTGTAGTTTGTGGTTCTTCTATCCCGCTTGAGGGCGTGATTTCGTTTTGCTCAACATGGGTAGTCGGTTCAGCAGATGAAATAGTTTTATCTGCTGGTATTTTATTTGTCTGTTGCTCTTGCGGCGGTCCTTCCGGTGTTATTTTTTCTTCTTCGCTCATATTATTTTAGGTTGTATTCTTTTTTTATCAATTCAATTAACTGTTCCGCACTTTGCCTCAGTTTCATATAAAGTGTAAACTGCTGGCGTATGTTTACTTTTTGGCCCATCATAAAATTTAATTGTTCTTTCAATTCTATGGTATTTATATTTATAGGTATTGAGTCAGGAATATTAGTTACAATAGCTTCACTTGAATTATCAATATAAAGTGGCAGCAAATCATTTGGGTTTACCAATTTTTCAGCATACCGGTTGGATAGCTGTCCATTCATAAGATAGGCATCCCTGTACAGATCAATATAAGTCCACTGCATATCGTAAGCAGCAATGGAATCTGCTACAGCTTTTTTCTTTACGAGGCGCATATTGCCGGCATTTTTCAGTTGGCTTATCGTAATGGTGTTGCGGTCAATTCGCTGGTCCCAGGTTGTTCTACGGATGGTTTTAAAAAGCTTACCGGGTATTGATGTTACATTTTTGTGGGTATTAAAAAACATAAATACAGTATCAATAGCATTTGTTTTTCCCTCCTTGCGGGGAAGACCGTAATCTATGGTAGCAAGGTCTGTTTTCAAGTCGCTTAATAACGATTGCATGTATTTTTTTTCTCGCTGGCCCTCAATTACATGTTCCAACTGGTACTCTGCCAAAAAACCACAAAACACAGCGAGGAATAACATTAAAAATTCCCAGAAATAAGATTTCCAGTTTTTCTTTCCGTGTGGTGCATGGGTATGGTGATGTACTTCCATATCTTCAGTTTCAGGTTTGTAGTTTGTGGTCCCGATAGTAACCGGGATTTCGCTTTGCTCAATTTGTGATTGTTCAACTTCGGAAGTTGTTTCAGCAGCAGGT
>JBKJLT010000027.1:0-4756 GCA_046596765.1 Ferruginibacter sp.
AAAACTCCTGCTGAAAAAATAAAACAAAAAGAAATTCTCGCTGATCTGCTCGAACAAAATGGCCTTCATGATGACAGCCGGATTTTATGGAATGAACTGGTACAAACACATCAGGATAATCTTTACCAGGCTATGTGTTTGAGAAAAATTACACAATCTTTTCTCAACCAGAGAGACCATGAAAGTGCTGCTGCAAAGGCTGAGCTTGCTTTAAAAATGATACGTCAAACTTCACTTACTTCGCCGGAGGAAAAGGCTGAATATTTTCAGATACTTAATCAAAGTTGCTTTGCTTTTTATTTCTGTCTTCAACCTGATAAGGTGGAAGCATGTGTAAAGGATTTACGGAAGTTATTTTCATCAGTAGATGATCTGGCCCGGCAAATAGATTTTTACTTTTCGGTATCCCTTCATTTTTTGATGAAGTACCGCTGGTACCAATTGCCTGAAGAAGCTGTTTCTCATAGCCAGTTTTATATGCACCTGGCAAAGCAAACCAATGATCCGTCCACCATTGCTATGGCGGTTACGGGATGCGGCTTTGTGCATTTATGGAGAGAAGAAATTACGGAATCAAGAAGATTCTTTACTGAAGCCATTGAGATACTTGAAGAAAAAAATTACGGATTTCTGATGATCTGTTACACCTATATGGGTATTGGCTACCGGATGCAGAATAATGTATCCATGACAGAACTCTGGTGTAAGATGACGATTGAAAAAGCCGAAAAAACAGGTAATAAAGTTTACCACTCTATTTCCAATGCTAACATGTCGTGGGTTTATGCAACCAGAAAAAACTGGTTATATGCAGAAGACTATGCAAGAAAATCATTTGATTTTCTGATGAAAGCAAGTGTGTTGTACTACCTTTCAATCTTCCCTTTATTAGATGCACTATTGCAAAAAAAGGATACGAATGAGGCAGGTAAATACGTATTCTTTTTACTACATCCAAAAGCAAAAAAATTACCTCCTTTGCTAACAGAAAAAATAAAAACATTCACATCTGCCTGGGTAAGCGGAAATATTACAGACCTGAGAGACTTACTTTGTAACATTATTGACGAAGCAAAAATAAGCGGCTATTATTGATCATGAATATACTGATAACCATACTTCATGAAAATATAGCCGTAGCTGAAACGCTAAGATGGAGCATTGAATTTGCTTCAGAAAAAAATATATTTTGTGAGATTGCCCCCAATGAAGATGCTGTTAATAATACATCAGGCCTTCTCCTGGCAGATCCGGCAAGCTTTAACAGGTTATGCGAAAAAGACAAACAACCAGTTTGTCCCGTTTTATTACTAACCAGCAATATGCCTGATGATTTTCAACTGGCAGAAGCCTTATATAAAGGCATTGACGCCATTGCAGATATAAGCGAGGGGCCTGCAATTACTTTGGGCAAAATTAAAAACCTGTTAGAAAATAAAACTGATGAAACACAGCAATTATTACTGAAAATCATACAAAATGGAAGAATACAAAATAATAAATACAACCAGGAAGCTGACTATGGGCTTACCCGTAAAGAAAAAGATATTTTGAAATTAATGAGAGAGGCAAATCACCTGAAGCTGATTGGACAACTTACAAACACCAGCTATGAAACTGTTAGGACACACGTTAAAAATATCTATAAAAAAATAGGAGTTGCTTCTGCTTCAGAAGCAGTCATCAAAGCTTTAAAAATGGATTTAAAATAACTCTTTTGGCTTGTATTTATTTAGCAGCACTGCTGATACTATTCCTGCCGTTTCGGTTCTCAACCTTGTTTCACCCAGGCTCACTGCACTAAAATGATATTGCAGGGCAAGTTCAATTTCGCCCGGCGTAAAATCTCCTTCGGGCCCAATTAAAATAATTTTTGAGGAAAGTTTTTCATTCACCAGGTCGGTAAGATTTCGTTTTTCATCTTCTACACAATGTGCAATAAATCTTTGCTGATAATCTTCCAGCTTTTCTTTTTCTAAAGTTTTAGAACTTTGGAAAAGTTTTGAAAAAGCCACAGGCTCATGCAAGACGGGCAACCAAACCTGCCGGCTTTGCAGCATAGCACTGACTAAAATCGATTTCATCCGATCCAAACGAAAATGTTGTTTTTCTGTTCTTTGGCAATGGAGCGGAATTATTTCAGCTACACCAATCTCTGTTGCTTTTTCTAAGAACCATTCAAATCGGTTGCTGTTTTTTATGAGCGAAATGGCGATGGTTATTTTTCGTTCAGGAACTGAAATTGATTTGGTGTCTAATATTTTTACAATAGTTTTTTTCTTATGATTTTCTATTATAGTAGCGGTATAAAGATTTCCTTTCCCATCTGTTAGATTTATTTCTTCGTCTATTTTCATTCTCAATACCTGGGAAATATGCTTGGAAGTTTCTTCATTAATTGCTATCATTTCTCCTGCCGGTGAATTTTCAACAAAGAAGAATGATAATGGCATAAATTTTTACAATTAAAGCAAAAAAATGGAGAATGAAAATTAATTCATTCCCCGGTTTTTCTTAAAATATTCCTGGGTTAAAACGGGGAGTCATCATCAAAGGAACTGTCATTCATCCTGCTTCCTTTTTGTATAAATATTTCAGCACCACCATCGGCACCTGTTGTATTTACAGGCTTCCAGTTGCCACCGCCCGGCGGCAGGCCATGTTGTCCACCTGGTGCATCTCCTTCATCTTCCACAAATTTCTGAATGTGTAATAATGCTCTCAGTTTCACTGTTTCCAGGCTACCGTTCCTGTGCTTGGCAATCTTTACATGCGTTTCGCCTTTATTGTTTTCACCAAATTCATTGGCAGTGATATCATAGTATTCAGGGCGGTAAAGAAACATAACCATATCCGCATCCTGTTCAATGGCACCAGATTCACGCAAATCACTAAGTTGTGGCATTTTGTTTCCCTCTTTTCTTTTCTCTACTTCCCGGCTTAATTGCGATAGGGCTATTATAGGCACCTGCAATTCCTTTGCAAGTCCTTTCAAATCGCGGCTTATCTTGCTAATCTCCTGTTCCCTGTTGCTGTTCCTGTCGGCACTGCCACTCATCAACTGCAGGTAATCTATAATGATCATGCCCACGTTATGTTTGTTTTTAAGCCTGCGGCACTTTGCCCTTAACTCAAAAATATTTAGTGCAGCGCTATCATCAATAAAAATGGGTGCTTTGGAAAGTCTTTCAATACCACGCTTGTACAATTGTTTCATTTCATGTTCTTCCAGTTTACCCCGGGCAATTTTCTCCAGCCATATTTCACTTTCGGCACTAAGGATACGTTGTACAAGCTGGCTGCTGCTCATCTCAAGGCTAAAGAAACCCACGGCTGTGGGCCGTGTAGGATGAAGGGCTGCAGTGCGTGCAAGGTTAAGTGCAAAAGCCGTTTTACCCACTGAAGGTCTTGCAGCAAGAATGATCAAATCGGTAGGTTGCCAGCCATAAGTGATCCTGTCAAGAGATTTAAACCCGGTTGGCACACCGGTAATTTCATCCTGGCGGTTACGCATGTCTTCAATGCGTTGTATGGTTTTTACCAAAACAGTATCAATATCATCAAAGTTTTTGCGCAGGTGATTATTGGTTATTTCAAACAATTTTCCTTCAGCATTGTCCAGCAAATCAAATACGTCTGTACTGTCTTCATAAGCTTCACCAATAATTTCGCCGCTAATACGAATAAGCTCACGCTGAATAAATTTTTGCAATACAATCCTGGCATGTGCTTCAATATTGGCAGAAGATACCACCGCATTGGTTAGCCGGGTAACAAAATAAGGCCCTCCTACCACATCCAGCTCTTCACGCAATTTTAATTCTTCTACCACTGTAAGTAAATCTATGGGTAAGCTTTTAATCGCAAGTCCTTGCATAGCCTTGTAAATCCGCTGGTGCGCATCTACATAAAAACACTCTGGCTTTAATATTTCCACTACGGTATCAAAGGCCGATTTTTCCAGCATAACAGCCCCAAGAATTGCTTCTTCAAGGTCTTTCGCCTGGGGTGGTACTTTTCCAAATACCATACTTCCTAAATCCAAAGGAGATTTTCTTCTTGGTTTCCTGTCTTTATTTAGATTCGTAAATTCCATTAAAAATTTTTATTGCTTGGTTAGATTCAGGGTTTTAAAAACAGTAACCTTCAACTAATATTGAGGCCAGTCAGGGCTAGTCAAATAACAGTTATCAGGTTCCCCTTTTGCGAAATAAAATTCATTTTTTAAAAGGACGGCTAAGGTAACAGCTTTTGGTAATGATTAATTAACATAGCCCTGTTATTAACTTTGTTCAACGGATTACCCACGCTCTTTCCACAGGCAAAGTTAGTTTATCCCCATGTTACAAACAGGTTAACTAACATGGTTTATACCACGTGCTTTTGCATTTTCTTATTTTTATCAACAAAAACTCAAGGCCTTCAATTGTTTTTGTACACCCTAAAAAGATTTTTATTAGTTGCAATTATGCCCGTAAATTTTTAGTTTCTGGAACTAATAGCAGATGAAATTATCAGGAGGCAAAAAAACTATCTTTGCTGCGAAAAATTTGATTCATAATGATTATTTCTTATAACTGGCTTTGTGATTACCTTCCAACAGGACCGGCAGGACTTCCCGAGAAAATTGAACCTGAAAAATTATCAAAAATTCTTACTTCTATAGGCCTGGAAGTGGAAAGCATGAAAGCATACTCAACTGTTAAAGGTGGATTGAAGGATATAGTTGCCGGGAAAATTCTTACCTGCGAAAAAC
>JBKJLT010000070.1:0-21733 GCA_046596765.1 Ferruginibacter sp.
AATGTTTTTTAAAAATGAATTTTAAAAAAGTAAGAAGTGCAATACAAATTGCATTGCACTTCTCCATATCTATTTAACGTAAGCTGGGGCTATTGTCTTATCAGATTGTGCCAGTGAATAAATCACCAGACCAAAACCAATTTTATTGATAGCATCACCAATATTGTAAACAATATCCATTGATAAACCTTCAAAAATTCTTACACCAAAGAAACCACCGGCTGTACCAGCTATATAACCTATTGGGTAAATAGCCCAACCAACCAGCACAAACCAACCTAAAGTTTTTACAGCTTTGGCAACTGCAGGCCCTGCATTACCTGCAAGCTTTGCCACTTCGCCAAACCAAACAAGGTAAACAATGTAGAAGTAGGCCAATCCGCTTATCAATCCCCATATCCAGCTTTGTGTTTCTTTGCCGTAGATAGCTTCGCCAATGTATCCGGTTACCAGCATTACTACAGATGCAAAAATAAGTTGCCACAGCAAACCTGTCTTGCCTCCAACTTTTTTGGTGATTAAATAAAACTCAACACACATTAATGGTACGGTTAAAATCCAGTCAACATAGCGGAAGAATACAGGAGATTCGCCTGTTTCCAGATTGTAGCCCCTCATGTAGTAGTAGTGTACGGCGGCAATAAAAGTGATAAGACCCGATACAAGAACAGATGTACGCCACTTTTGCGGTACATTGTTCAATTCAAAGAAGAAGAAAACAGAGGCGGCCATCATGGCCATGGTGCCTACAAAAAATGTAAAGGCAACGTAATTACTGTTTGCGATTGGGAGAATCCCCAGGAGTGTTGGATGCATATAGATGGTTTTTAGTTTACTTGGTGAAGAAACCGAGGCTTTTTTAATTAAAACATTAAACAAATTTTGTTTAACTAATCATAATGTTTCTTTAAACAGTTTATTTTCTAAAAAAGTTTAGATTTTTCGGATTTTTTTTTGAAATTCAATTTTTTTATAGAACAAAGGTCTTGCAGTTGAAAGTAGATTTATTGCTGTTGCATGAGCATATGCAGGCAACGTATCAGCGTTTGACAGGCTTTAAAATAACACATTTAAATGCACGCCAGCAATGGCATGGTTTATGAGTCATCATCGTTCCTAAATAATACCTATGCCGCTCATAGATTTTACCGATAAAGGATTGTATTGCCCGCAGGGCAAATTTTATGTTGATCCCTGGAAGCCTGTAGACAAGGCTGTTATTACACATGCCCATAGCGATCATGCACGCTGGGGCAGTAAAAATTACCTGTGCCATCATTTAACCAAACCCATTTTGCAACTAAGGCTGGGGGATAACCAATACGAAACTGTGGAATGGAATGAACCGGTGCTGATGAACGGGGTAAAAATTTCTCTGCATCCCGCTGGCCATATAATTGGATCTTCGCAAATAAGGGTTGAGTATGGCGGCGAGGTTTGGGTGGTAAGCGGCGATTATAAAACAGAGCATGATGGCATAAGCGGAGCATTTGAGCCGGTTCGTTGTCATACATTCATCACCGAATCAACTTTTGGCTTACCCATTTATAAATGGAAACCACAACCCGAAATTTTCAGCGATATTAAAGAGTGGGTAAAAGCAAACCATGCAACCGGTAAAACAAGCGTATTGATCGCTTACAGTCTTGGAAAGGCCCAGCGCATACTGGCACCATTAGCCGAAACAGGCTTACCCATATTTTTGCATGGCGCTGTTTATAATGTGCATGAAGCATTGCTGGCAAGCGGTATTCATTTACCTACAGCGCAACGGGTAACAAATGCCACAACAAAAGCCGAAACACAGGGCAATATTGTTATTGCGCCTTCCGGCGCAGATGGAAGCCCATGGATAAAAAAGTTTTCGCCTTACAGCGTGGGTGTTTGCAGCGGCTGGATGCAGGTAAGGGGAAACAGCAGGAGACAAAATGTTGATGCTGGTTTTGCTTTAAGTGATCATGCGGACTGGAATGGTTTGTTGCAGGCGGTAAAAGCAACAGGTGCCCAAAAAGTATTTGCCACGCATGGTTTCCAGGCAACATTCAGCCGATACCTGAACGAGCAAGGTATTGAAGCTGCCGAAGTAAAAACAGAATATGGAAATGATGAAGAAGAAAATATTACTGAACCCGAAAAGCAAGATACACTATGAAGCAGTTTGCAGCACTGGTGTACACATTGGGCACCAGCACTAAGACCAATGAAAAGTTACTGGCACTGCAGGATTATTTTGCAACAGCGCCGGCAAAGGATATGGTTTGGGTAATTGCGGTGTTTAGTGGGCGCAGGCCAAAGCGTATTGTAAATTCTACCTGTCTTAAAAATCTTTGTATTGAAATATGCAACATCCCTTACTGGCTTTTTGAAGAATGTTATCATACGGTTGGAGACCTGGGCGAAACCATTGCCCTGTTATTACCGGAAGCGGATAATGTAAATGCAGAAGAAAAAACACTCTCTTATTACTTGGAATATTTCACCAGTATTTTAAAAGAATCCGACGAAATTAAGAAGGCATTTATTCTGGATAGCTGGAATCAAATGGACAGGAACGAAAAATTTGTTTTCAATAAACTCATCACCGGAGGCTTTCGCATTGGTGTTTCGCAAACCATCATGGTAAAAGCACTTGCAAAAACTAAAGCAGTTTCTCCTTCGGTAATTGCACACCGCATCAGCGGCAACTGGCATCCGGCAACAACTACAGCCGATGAACTGTTAAGCGAAAGCACCAGTACCATTGATCATTCAAAGCCCTACCCTTTTTATTTATCGTATGCGGTGGAAGGCGAACCCGCAGCTTTAGGAGCTATAAATGAGTGGACTGCTGAATGGAAATGGGATGGCATTCGTGGGCAGATCATAAAACGCAATAATGAATTATTTGTGTGGAGCCGTGGTGAAGAACTGGTGACAGAAAAATTTCCGGAGTACCATGCTTTTGCAGATGCATTACCCAATGGATTGGTGCTGGATGGAGAAATTATTTGTTTGGATACTTCAGCAGGTGATGGCGTTGTAAAGCCATTACCTTTTTCAGTTTTGCAAACACGTATCGGACGTAAAAACATCAGCAAAAAACAACTGACAGAAGCACCGGTAGGATTTGTGGCTTACGATATTTTAGAGTTTGAAGGCAGAGACATACGTGAAGAACCATTTATTAACAGGCGTAATTTATTGGAGAAGATAATTGCTGATATTCATCATCCGCTCCTATTACTTTCACCCACTTTGCAGGTTGATGATTGGAAAGACTTGCATTCACAACGGGCCACCAGCAGGGAAAAAGGCAGTGAAGGATTGATGCTGAAGCGGAACAACTCTCCTTATCTCTCCGGCAGAAAAAAAGGTGATTGGTGGAAATGGAAAATAGATGCATTGACAATTGATGCGGTAATGATCTACGCACAAAAAGGCCATGGCCGCCGTAGCAATTTATATACTGATTATACTTTTGCAGTAAAAGATGGCGACAAACTGGTAAGTTTTGCAAAAGCCTACAGCGGCCTTACCGATAAGGAATTTGCACAGGTAGATGCGTTTGTAAAACGAAACAGCATTGAAAAATTTGGTCCGGTGCGTACAGTAAAACCAGAGCTTGTTTTTGAAATAGCTTTTGAAGGCATTGCGGCCAGCAACCGGCATAAAAGCGGTGTAGCATTGCGTTTCCCACGCATGAGCAGGTGGCGTAAAGATAAAAAAGCGGATGAGATAAATACGCTGGATGATTTGAAAGAAATGTTACGGGTGTATAATGGCAGTGCGAAAGATTTGAACAACATAGATAAATAAAGGACATAGAAAAACACATAGGCCTATGTAAAACCCTATGTTTCTATCTGCCTATGTGGTTCAAAAAAATTGCAACCCTTAAATACGCAAATATTTTTTTAACTTACTCTTTCAATTGAAACTTCAATCCACAACAGGCTATAAAATTATTAATGACTGGTTACTGCAAAAAGGTAACCAGCCATTTCTATTTCAATTACAAACCTGGCAGGAAATACAGCGTAAAAATAGTGGCCTGGTAAATGCACCTACGGGTTTTGGTAAAACTTATTCTGTTTTTTTGGGTGCTGTTATTGATTTTATAAATAAACATCCATCAGACTATCTTACTAAAAAAAATAACGGACTGCAATTAATATGGATAACGCCTTTAAAGGCCTTGGCTAAAGATATTGGCCGTGCCATGGAGGAAGTGATATTTGAACTGGGCATGCAATGGCGGGTGGGCGTTCGCAATGGTGATACCAGCACCAGCGACCGGCAAAAACAAAAACGTAACATGCCGGAAGTATTGATTACTACTCCCGAAAGTTTACATCTTTTACTTGCACAAAAAGATTACCCTAACATTTTTGAAAGCCTGAAAATAATTGCAGTTGATGAATGGCATGAGTTGCTGGGCAGCAAACGGGGCGTACAGGTTGAGCTTGCTGTTTCAAGAATTGTACATCTGCCAAAAAAGAATAAAAAACAAAAGGTAATGTTGTGGGGCATATCTGCAACCATTGGTAACCTGTTGCAGGCAAAGGAAGTTTTATTATCGCCGCTTAATGAAGATGGTGTAACCATCACAGCGAAAGTAAATAAGCAAATAAAAATTCATTCTATTTATCCTGATGAAATTGAAAAATATCCGTGGGCAGGTCACCTGGGTTTAAAACTGATTGATAAAGTATTGCCCATTATCCATGGCAGCCGCACTACACTTATTTTTATCAACACCCGCGGCATGAGTGAAAGATGGTATCAGGCTTTGCTTGAGACTGAACCTGAATTGTCGGGTGTAATTGCATTGCATCACGGCAGTATTGAACAGGCATTGCGGCTTTGGGTTGAGGATGCATTGCATGATGGAAAACTGAAAGCGGTGATATGTACTGCAAGTCTTGACCTGGGCGTTGATTTCAGGCCGGTGGAAACGGTGATACAGGTTGGCAGTCCCAAAGGTGTTGCCCGTTTTTTACAAAGGGCCGGCCGCAGCGGCCACCAGCCTGGCTCTGTAAGTGAAATTTATTTTTTACCAACACACTCGCTGGAACTGATGGAAGCCGCTGCATTAAAACAAGCGATTAATGAAAACATGATAGAAAGTAAAGTGCCACGTTTACTTTGTTTTGATGTGCTGATACAATATTTGTCAACACTGGCCGTTGGCGATGGCTTTTTACCCGATATTATTTTTGAAGAAGTAAAAAAAACTTATTGTTATAAAGAGATTACCCTGGAAGAATGGAAAGCCATCCTGCATTTTATTACCCAAGGCGGCAATGCCTTACAGGCTTATGATGATTATAAAAAAGTAGAAGTGATTGATGGGCTGTATAAAATAAATAATCGCCGTATTGCCATGCGGCATCGTATGCATATTGGTACCATTGTGAGTGATGCGATGATGAAAGTAAAATTTTTAAGCGGTGGTTATATTGGTGTAATTGAAGAATGGTTTATTGCCAGGTTATCGCCGGGTGATGTGTTTACCTTATCGGGCCGTAACCTGGAGTATGTGGCCATAAAAGATATGACGGCGATGGTAAGAAAATCAAATTCAAAAAAATCAATCATACCAAGCTGGCAGGGAGGCCGTATGCCATTATCGGCTAACCTGGGCATGATGTTGAGGCAAAAATTAGATGAGGCATCTGATGAAAATAATAAAAACAAAGCCGAAGAAATAAATGTACTTGCTCCGCTTCTTGATCTTCAAAAAGAATTATCTCATCTGCCAAAACAAAACCAATTATTGATAGAGCATATTGAAACAAAAGATGGTTTTCATCTTTTTATTTATCCCTTCGAAGGTAGGCTGGTACACGAATCCATGGCAGCAATACTAGCCTGGCGCATCAGCAAAATAACGCCCATTACTTTTTCATTTGCTATGAATGATTATGGATTTGAATTGCTGAGTGACCAACCCATACCGGTTGATGACAGCAACGTGTACGATTTATTTACCACCGAAAATTTATTTGCCGATATACAGCGAAGTGTAAACTCAACCGAAATGGCACGGCGTAAATTCAGAGATATCAGTGTGATTGGTGGCCTTATTTTCCAGGGGATGCCGGGTGAAAAAGTAAAGGCAAGGCATTTACAAAATTCAGCCTCTCTCCTTTTTAATGTGTTCACAGAATATGATCCGGGTAATTTATTAATAAGACAGGCTTATGGCGAAGTGATGGAGCAACAGATGGAGGAAGAAAGATTACGAAATATGCTTGAACGTATACAGGCAGGTGAGATCATCATCACATTTCCGCAACGCCTCACCCCTTTTTGTTTTCCTATAAAAGTTGACAGCATGAGAGAAACACTCACTTCTGAAAAGCTGGAAGACAGGATAAGAAAAATGAAGGAACAGTTGGAGAAAATGTAAAGGCCCATAGAGCCGGAATATCAGTAGAATTTTGGAATATTATGGTTTTAGGAGCTCCGTAGGAGCGATATATTTTACATAACGCTCCTACGGAGCTAATTCAAAAATAATAACTATTTTTTTCTACTAACATGTCGCCTCTCTGAGGCTTAACTCTAAATACTTTTTACCCCATACTGATTTACCTTTGCCATCCATGATGGATTTTATAAAGTACTCAATTTTTAATAATAGTTTTTTACTTTCTGCCGGCCGCTGTATTTTTTGGGAAGAAGAAAAAGCCCTCATCCTCTCAGATCTGCATTTTGGCAAAACGGGCCACTTCCGCAAGAACGGTATTGCA
Organism: Ferruginibacter sp.; assembly: GCA_046596765.1. GTDB lineage: Bacteria > Bacteroidota > Bacteroidia > Chitinophagales > Chitinophagaceae > Ferruginibacter. The sequence goes on from JBKJLT010000070.1 coordinate 6,735, forward strand.
GTACCACAAACTATTTTTAAAGAAGATGTGCAAAGGCTAACGGCACAGATTCAATATTTTAAAGCTGAGCAACTGATTATTGTAGGCGATCTTTTCCATAGCCATGCCAATAAAGAGATGGAATTGTTTTTAAGGTGGAGGAACGATTTTGCACATCTCAACATCAAACTTGTTATTGGCAACCATGATATTTTACCAGCAGCCTGGTATGCAAAAGCTAATATCACCTGCATAAAACATCAACTACAAACCGGGCCTTTTATCTTTACACATGATAAGGCCGAATGCAACAGCGCAAATGACTGTTATATTTTCAGCGGGCATATTCATCCGGCGGTTACCATCTTTGGCAATGCAAAGCAATCTTTAAAATTTCCGTGTTTTTATTTTACAAAAACTTATGCAGTGCTTCCGGCATTTGGCAGGTTTACAGGCGTGCATATTATCAAACCTGCAAAAGGAGATACAGTATTTGTATTGGCAGAAAACAAGATTATGCGTATTTAATTTACTTAATTGCATTACAGGGAATATATACTCCAATCAGTATTTTCATCTTGCCGGTTTTTAGTGATAACAAATATAATTTCATAACAGGCCAATGTGCATTGACTGACACCCTGAGCGTAATTCTACTAAGCTCATTACCGAAGGGATGTGCTATGGCTTTGAGCGTATGTTTTTGTAAACCTGCCTCACGGTGGCCTGGTACCCGTTGGACTATTTAAAAAGTACAATCAGTAATAAATCCGAAATAGAATATGATTAGCCAATTATGAGCCATTATATAAATCAATTGATTAGCAGTAAATCAAAAATGCTGTAGTATAAATTTCATAAAAAAACCGGTTGAAAAACCGGCTTTTTTATAGAAGCATTAATTGTCTTTATCTTGTAACCACATAAATAATTCCTTTTACTGTAGGATGTATGCCACAATGATATGCGTAGGTTCCGGTAGTTAAAGGCGTAAAGCTATAAGTACCTCCGGTACTTATATTGCCACTATTGAAACTGGTTGCATCATCCGAAACAATACTATGTACATCGGTATCGGTATTTGTCCAGGTTACTTTTGGGCCTAAATACATATTAAGTGGAGTTGGGGCAAATAGTGCTGCCTGTATATTTATCTTTTGAACGGTTGTATCTACAGGCGCAACATAATCATCAGATTTGCTGCAGGAGAATATCAAAACCGACATAAAGCTAGCTAACACCATAGATGTAATAAATTTCATACTTTTCATCATTTTATATTTTTTATGGTAAACAATAAATGGCCGAATTCTTTAAGGCTGATAAACTGTAACCCATAATTGTACCAAATATTTGTTTTGCCCGATAATAACGGCTAATGACCTGAATTTTGATCTTTTTTTTGCATCTGCTGAAAATGAAATTTGGGTAATGAGCCAACTGCCTTAAATTTGCTAAAAATAAATTTTATGAAAAAATTAGTATTCTTTTTAAATGCCATGTTGTTATTATCACTGGCAGATGCACAAACATTAACCACTCCCCAACCTTCGCCCACGCAAACAATTAAGCAAAACTTTGGTTTGGGATCGGTTGAATTAAATTACAGCCGCCCTGCAAAAAAAGGCCGTAAAATAATGGGCGACCTGGTACCTTTTGGCAAAGTATGGCGCACTGGTGCTAATGCGGCCACTACCCTTACATTCAGCGATGATGTAAGCATTGGCGGTAAGGACGTAAAAGCAGGTAAATATGGTTTGCTTACCATACCCGATGCCGGTAAATGGACAATTATTATTTCTAAAGACGTAACTATAAACTCGCCCGCCGCCTACAAACCCGAAAATGATGTGGTTCGTGTGCAGGCCGATGTGGTTAAAACACCATTTACAGTTGAAAACTTCACAATCAACTTTGCCGATATTACAAGCAGCAGTTGCAATGTGGAAATGATGTGGGAGAACACTTATATTCAGTTTCCGATAACAGCAGGTACCGATAAAAAAGTAATGAAGCAGATAGATGACGTTATGAATAAGGATACCAAACCTTATTTTAATGCAGCATCTTATTATTACGATAATGGCAAAGATTTAAACCAGGCTTTAAGCTGGGTAAACAAAGCCATTGAAACCAATAAAGAAGCCTATTGGATGACCATGCTGAAATCACGCATACATTTAAAACTGGGCGATAAAGCAGCAGCCAAAGCAGCAGCCGCAACAACCATTGAATTAGCTACAAAAGGCAAAAATGATGATTATATAAAGATGGCTACTGAACTTATAGCAGGTTTGTAATTTCAAATATTTATATTGGCCGGCAGCAACTTGATAAACTTGTTTCTGCCGGTTTTTTTATACCTGCCGCTTCTTTTTCTTTTAACAGGAAAAAATTCTATTTTTATTTTATGAACAATGATAATCTTAACGACTTGCCCGAATGGGACGACCACCGGTTTGATGATGAGGAAGATGGTGAAGCATGGAAACCTAACCCTACCAAAGATGCCTGCAAAGCCATGTACCAGCAATGGGGCACAGTTATGACAGTATTAAAAGCTGCATTTGACAGTTTGAAGGAACCCGATGAAGAAGATTTCGTAAACAAAGAAATGATTGAAGACGAGATAGCTATGATTATGAATGATGCGCATGTAGTGGCAGTTAAGATACAAAGTTCAGAAGTTGGTCTTTATACTATACGCATGGAGAATGCTTCCATCATTCGAAAAAATGCACAGTTTATAAAAATATCTACCAATAGTTTTATGCTTGATGGTTTGATGGAGCCGGAGCACCGGCAGGTTATACGAGATGAAATTGATAAATTCAGGGAGTGGTTTAAAACATGGGTAAGCACATTTGAAAAGGATGAATATGTAGATGAATGGGGTTTGTTTGTGTAAGGATGTAATTATTAAAATAAAAGGAGTAAAGCTTTAGCACCCAAACTTAAACTGCCACACCATTACAATTAAAACATAGCACATGGGCAAATTAGCAGTAATTAAAACAAAGGAAACCGCAGCTAGTGTAGTTGATTTTATTGATAGCATTGCAGATGAGCAAAAACGTAAAGACAGCTACCTTATCCTTAAAATGATGCAAAAAGCTATGAAGGAAAAGCCGAAAATGTGGGGAAGTTCAATGATAGGTTTTGGAAATGTAAGATATAAAAGCCCTGCTTCGGGTAGAGAAGTAGATTGGTTTAAAATTGGTTTTTCGCCACGCAAAGCCAGTTTATCATTACACCTTATTGATTTAAAGCGGCATGCCGATGCATTTACTAAATTAGGTAAATACAAGACAGGCAGCGGTTGCCTTTACATCAATAAATTAGAGGACGTTGACATAAAAGTTTTGGAAAAAATGATTACTGCAGCAGCGAAATAAAATATTACCTGATCCTGTAAGTACTAAAAACTAACAGCATGCTACTGGCAAAGCTTTATAGCATCGGTACCTTTACTGCACATCTGTATTTTATTTATTTTACCGGCAGCATTATAATATAAAATTAGGGTTCCATAACCCATTTGAAATGCATCCCAGGATGCATCTTTTAGTTTTGGATGCCCCAGTATGCTAAACAGGCTGGTGCGGCCGGCTCCCATCAAAGCGGGAGTTATCTTGCCCTTAAATTTTTCTCCTATTTCAATATATTGCCTGCCGGTATAAAAGTTTACACTCTTATCAGGATAAAAAACACCGGCACATCTTGAGACAGAATCTTTTTCTACCATTTCGCTGAAACATGGAAATTTGGTTTGTACTTCTACAATGGCCGATTTGGGAACCAGCTCATTTACACTTCCCGCCAATACATCAACAGTAAAGGAAGGGCAAGCGGGTGTTGCATTTAATTGTGCACAGGCCAGATGCCCTGCAATGCTAAAAAATAAAATAAATAAACCGGTTTTCATTTTGTACGGATTTAATAACAATTGATATAGAACATGCAAGATACATCAAATATCCTGCTGCCTTTTCTTATAAACAAGATGATTAACATTTAAAGTTATTTTTTAACAGTATCATTCTGTTCATTTTTTTAGTACCTGAAATTATTGAAAGACGGAGATAGCAAAATTGAAAAATGCACTCTATATTGTAGTACAAAATAATGGCATTGTAAATATGGAAGACCAGCGTTACCGTACAGATACCACCGGCTGGAAAGGCAGTGTTGGCGGTAGTTTTGCACTTAGTAATTACGGGCAAAAGGTTTTTGATGTTGATGCCAATGCACATGTGCAATACAAATCTAAAAAAAGCCTGTATCTTTTTTTGGGCGGTTATGGTTTTTTAAAGGGAGATAAACAGTCTTTTGTTGATTACAGTTTTTTGCACCTGCGCTATAATTACAAACTTACCAAAGTTTTGCGGCTGGAAGCATTTACGCAGTTGCAACAAAATACAATCACCAAAATACAGTTCAGGTATCTGATTGGTGCCGGGCCAAGGTTTCAGCTGGTGGAAAGTCCGAAAATAAAATTATACATGGGCTCGTTACCCATGTATGAAATTGAAAAAGAAACAGGTGTGTCAAAGCATATCCTTAACTGGCGATGCAGCAATTACCTGTCGCTAACGTTTATACCCAATAAGCAAACAGAACTTACCACAACCACTTATTACCAGCCTGTAATGTTTGATGCCGGCGATTACCGCCTGCTTAAACAAAGCACCTGTAAAATAAAGGCAGGCAAAAAAGTTGCGGTTGTCATCAGGTATAATTACCAGTACGATACCTCTCCTGCCGCAGGCGTAACCAAAGAAACTTACAACTTTGGTACAGGTATACAAACTTGATTTGTAAAAGTTTTTGCAAATTTTTCCGGGCATCATACCAAATATAACAACAGGAACTGTTCTTTTGCCGCAATATATCATATTGCACTTACAAATATTAGTTTCTACATTTGTTGCAACAGCTTTAGTGTTGAAACCAAAACTAACATTTTCAGAAGCCGAATTGGTACAAGTCCATCAATACTAGTAAGGGCTTCAATGGTATGCTATATTCTTAAAGAATTGAAAAACGTTACAACAGCACCTTACAACTGCGTTGTTGTAATATGATCATCATCGTAATTTATCTGCAACTACAATATCCATCACTTGTTTTTTATCGGCACTCTCCCAGCGGTACCGTACAATGTACCCTTTTGGTAGGCTGTTTCTCGGCCTGAACGGTATCTTAATAGTACAATTTACATTGCCGCCTTCCATCGCACCACCAACTTTTTTCAGGAGTATCTCTTTTATTTTTACTTCTTTATAGGTGCTGTCGTACACCCAAAAATAATCTTTGCCCTGCAACATACTTATTATATCGGTACCGCTGATTTTAGAAATATCCAGGTTCATATAATCCATTTTTGGATCAGATTTTACATCTGTATCAACCGAAAAAGCCAGGCTTTTGGCTTGAATATCGGTAACCATAAATACAGAGCCTGGCGGAGATTTCAATGTTTGTGTAGTCTTGGTAAGCCAGATGGTTTCACGGGGATATGAAATACTAACGGGGTATTCAAGCCTTAACTGGTTTTTGCTTTTCAGGTCGTACAAACGGATTTTTACAGTTGCTTTTGAATTGGGTTGCACCAATCCCTCAGGAATATTAAACCTTACGGTTAGTAATTTAAGATCTTTTGCAGTAAAGCCTTTAGCTTCATTTAATGATAAAAGGTTGGGCTTGGTCTGTAACACATCGTCTTTGGCAGATATAAGCGTATATTCCGCAGCAATAAAATAATTTTTCTTTTTATCGGCCAAAAAACCAGAAAGCTGTTGAAAACTGATATCAATATCCTGGGTTAAGGGTATTCGGTTGCCATAAAGCTGCTGCCCGCCTATTTTAATGGCCATCAATGGGGTTGATATCCCTTCTTCATAATATAGCAAACCTGTTAACGGCAACATCCCTTTTTTTTGGGCTGTACAACACTGTAAACATAAAAAATAACTGACTGATAAAATCAATAATTGTTTAAACATGCCTGAAGTTGTTTTTTTAAAGATAAGGTAGATTTTGTTAGGCTTAACTTACTAACTAACCTCTGCCTGTATTAGTGTGAATGATGTAACTCTTTCATGTTATTTTGTAACTGTTTTTCTAATAGAATACTGCAACTTTATCTGAAAAAATACAATAACATGTTACTTACTTATTTAAACCTTACCCCCGATGAAAGGGTTGATATGAATACGCTGGTTGATAATGCCGAAGTAAAAGGGATAATGGAATCTGTTAATCAAACAATAAAAAACAAAATAAGTTTTTTACCCGAAAAAGAAAAACGAAAATCCACTACCGTCAATTATGATGAAATAAGTCTGCTTGATATTTTTGGAGCACTTAGTTATTGAAATAAAACCTAAACTAATATTATGACCATTCAATTTAATACCGACAGAAATTTAACGCTGCATGATCAATTCAGAGATAGATTAACTACCCATGTAACAGAAAAACTCAGCAGGTTCAGTGATCATATTACCAGGCTCGAGGTTCACCTGTCCGACGATAATGGCGGCAAAAACGGACAGGATGATAAAAAATGTTTGCTGGAAGCAAGAGTTGAAGGCAGGCCACCCATTGCTGTTACAGCCAATGCAAATAATTACGAACAGGCTGTTGATGGAGCTCTTGATAAAATAAAATCTTCGCTTGAAAAATTATCCGGACGGCTAAAAGATCATTCCTCATAATTAGTAAAAGCACTAAATCAGCATAAATACTACACAATCCGGCATTTAAAATTTTACGGATCTGCAGCCCGGTTTTTTAAAATAAATCACATATAAGTAATAAGAGTATATCTTATATTTGATATTATTTAACAACCTCCAAAAAAACAATTATGAGCAATCCAAATTTTCCAAGCCCCGGTATTCCTGAAAGTACAGCAATTGATATGACCACTAATTATCGTAATTACGAATCAGGCATTTCTCCTACGCCCGACTATATAAGGGCTTTCAATATTCCGATGGCCGACATTATTTCTCTTTCACAATTTAATAACAGTATTTCAGTAAGGGCCTATCTTGGAATGTCTGTTCCCGGAGATATTTCTTCACTTAAGCTGGTGCTGGTGCCGGTTGATAATAGTAATAAAGATATTTTAAGTACTCAGGCACCTGATGGTACCGACCAAAGCAGCATTTACGATTTAACTACACCTTGTCCGCAGAATTGTGATATAGATAGCCCTTTGTTTTCGTAGATAATAAACATATTCATGAAAATTGATTTTACGGGAGTAATAGTACCCTTAAGCATGTTGCTCCCTTTGTTTATTGCATTATTCAGGTGGAGATGTTTAACCCTTCAGGCAAAATATCTTTTTCTGTATATAGCTGTTACGGTGGTTATTAATTCTACTGCAATATTAATTGGCAAATTGCTGCATAAAAATAATATGCCCCTGGTGCATTTACTTACTGCCGCAGATGTAGTGATACTGTTGCTATACTACAAAGCATTATTTAATCATCAAAATAAATTGAGGCTTTACCTTTCCGCCTCTGCTATTTTTATCATCTTTTGTGTAATTAATGTCATATTTTTTCAAAGCATTTATACCTACAGCAGCTACACCAGGTCAGTAGAAGCAATAATCTGTATGTTGTTTGCACTAAATTATTTTGCCCGGCTTGCATCAGAAACTGCTACATCGGTAAAAATTATTAAGCAACCTGATTTTTATTTTAATGTGGCTATATTTTTATATTTTTCAGGAGCCTTTATGCTGTTTATTTTTTCGAATTTTGTAATCATTGGTCTTACTAAAGTTAATTTTTTAATTATCTGGAACATACATGGTGCCCTGTTGATGTTGATGTATCTGTTATTCAGTATTGGTTTTCTAATATGCAAAAAGTAACCGACAATATTTTTTTACTGGTGATATTTGCCATGCTGGGTACGTTTATACTGGCAGCATCTTTTATTTTATTTTTTGTAAGATACCAGCGCAGGATAACCTTACAAAAAGAAGCTTTGCAAAAGACCGAACTGCAGCATAGTGAACAGTTGCTGCACGCTACGCTGTTGTCGCAGGAAGAAGAAAGAAAACGCATTGGAAGAGACCTGCACGATGATGTGGGTGCATCTTTATCCAATCTGAAAATGATTATGTCACAATCCCTGGAACCTTTACCCGGCAGTGCTGCATACAAACCACTGATTGATAATATTATCACAACCGTTCGCAATATTTCTCACAGCCTCTCTCCTCCCGGTCTTTCGCTTTTTGGATTAGAGAATACGCTGCATGAACTTTTCGATAACTTTAATATTGCAGGCAATATTAAACTGGTTTTTGAAAATGAATTGGGCGAAAGTATGGATACTTTTAATGAACAAACAACACTGGCATTATACAGGATTATACAGGAATTATTAACAAATACTGTTAAACATGCAAGTGCAAACCAGGTTTTAATAAAGTGTTTTAAGCAAGACAATAACAGCATTATAACCTACCAGGACGATGGCAAAGGAATTGATACTACAGCCGGCAAAAAACACGGAATGGGTATGCAGAATATAGAAGCCCGGCTGCGTATGATACCTGCAAAGTTTGAAATGCCGGCAGTTGTAAAAGGTTTTTTTATTAAAATTATAATACCATCCAAAGCGGCTGTTAAAATATGAGCGATATCTTAATTTCCTTAATTGATGATCAGCAGCTTTTCCGGAGTGGTCTGGCATCTTTGATAAATTCTGTACCGGGTTTTACTTTGTTATCTGAATCAGAAAACGGAAAAGTTTTTATTCAGCAGTTAGACCTGTTTAAGGAATTACCCCATATTGCTTTAATAGATATGGAAATGCCGGAAATGAATGGTGTTGAATTAAATGCTGTCCTTCAACAAAAATATCCTTCTATAAAAGTACTTGTTTTATCTACCTACAACCAGGAGCGGTTTATTGCAAAAATGATTGAAGCAGGTGCCTGCGGCTACCTTACCAAGAACTGTGAGATAGTAGAATTGATTACTGCCATCAACTCTACGCATAAAAACGGTTTTTATTTTAACCAGGATGTGCTGGCTGCCATGCGCAAGACTTCGCAATACAAGGAAACCGAAATAAAGGATATAAACAATATTGCCGTAGAACTTACGGCCAGGGAAAAAGAAATACTGGTTTTACTTTGTAAAGAATTTTCGAATATTGAAATTGGAGAGCAGCTTTTTATAAGCCCCAGAACCGTTGAAGGACATCGAAACAAACTGCTAAACAAAACCGGCTGCCACAATACTGCAGGCCTGGTAATATTTGCTATTAAGTATAATATTTTTCAAATCGGGTTTTAAACAATCTTGAAGCAAGTATAAATACCTGTTTTTAAAAACAGGTGAAATCACGCTTTTTAATATAGCTTTTAATGCTTCACTTTGAATTATGAACAGCGAAACTTTCTGTTTTACACAAAACTTACCAGCAACAAAATATTAAACCCTGATGCCACATTAATATGTTTTCCTGCTGATATGCCTGAATGTTTGAACAACTTAAGATATTTGGCAGGAAGTTCCAGGGGTTTTCTAAAAGTAAAAGCCAGCCTGTGCTCTCAAGCACGGGCGGCTTTATTTATTGCATTTATTTTTAGAAGCATTATAGTTTCAATTCGTTAAGGCTGTTATCAATATTCAATATTTCGTGGTTTAAATCATAGGCTGGTGCTGCATAGCAGTCCTTCTCACCACCTATGAAATAAAAATAGTAATACACATCTCTCTTCCTGAACAGATATGAAATTCACCAAATAAATACACCCGTATTGTTTATTATGGTAGTTTTGCCACTAAATTAAAAAAATGAAACCACTCCTGTTTGCATTGTTCAGTATATTTTGTGTTGCAGGCGTAAAAGCTCAAACCAATATTAAACTTGAAGAAGTGGGGAAACATATAGGTGATAGTGTTACCGTTTGTGGCAAAGTATCCGGTATGCGTTATTTTGAAAACAGTAGCAAACAGCCTACATTTTTAAACATTGGCGACAATTATCCTAACCAACAACTGACGGTGGTTATTTGGGGCGAAACGAGGAAACTGTTTGCCGGTAAAATTGAAGAAATTAAAGGGAAAAATATCTGTATCACCGGCCGCATTATTCTGTATAAAGAAAAGCCCGAAATCGTTATTGAAAGACCCGAACAGATAATTGTTCAGTAATCCGTTTCAATATTTTAAGGTGATATACAAAGAGAAATACTATTAGCCGCGTAAGTAGTATTTTATACTATTTGCATTAACAATTGTTGAACCTGTTTTCATACTTCCACTGTATTGCTCAAAAGAAGAATACCAGGTGAAGTTAAAACTGCCAATACTTTTTATTTTGCCACGAAAGGCCTTATCCTCAAAAGAGCCAAAATAGATAAAGGCTGTTGAACCAAGATTTTTCAATTTGCCCCGTAGAGCTTCATTTTCAAAAGAAGCATACCAGCTTACATTTTGACCCCCAATAGTTTTTAAATTTCCAGCCATAGCCTTGTCATCAAAAGCCTGATAATAATCCATACTTATAGAACCAATACTTTTTATTTTTCCTCTTAGCGATTCTAATTCGTAAGAAGGATAATAACTGACTAAAGTTCTACCGATATATTTTACTTTGCCCCGCAATATTTCATCATCATTTGGTCCGTAATATTCTATTCTGCCAACATATGGATCCAGGTTATCATAGTAATTTTCCTGGTAGCCAATGTAACGGTCATATCCCCATTTGCTGATCTGCCCGGTTTTGGAAATATAAATTTGTACATTTTCATCCAGTCCTATAACAATATCATTTACCAAACCACTACCGGTTATGGTAATTTTTGATATGCGCTGACCAAAAACAGTAATACAAAAAACAAGGGCAGTTGCAAATAAAAATATTTTTTTCATAAAAATCCAGTTTGATTATTATGCTATAAAGATACACCGGAAAATAAACATACAAACCAGATTTATCAATTAAAATCGCGTCTTAATTAAGTTTACAATTTCCTTATCAGCCTGCATTTTAAAATAGATTAAATTGCAATCATGCTTAAATTTTTAACATTTCTTACCTGTGTTGTATTCATCTCCTGCAATCATACTGCTTATAAAAATCCGCATATAATTATTGAAACGCAGTTGGGCGATATTGAGGTTGAACTTTTTTTGGACAAGGCTCCAAAAACCGTCTCTGCTTTTTTATCTTATATTGATTCGGGTTTTTATAATAACACTTCGTTTTACAGGGTTTTAAAAACCGAGGAGTTACCCACAGCAAGCAATACGGGCATTATTCAAGGCGGAATGTGGCAAACAAATCCTGCAAAAAAAATAACTATTGGGGGTATAGCACATGAAACAACAAAACAAACAGGCCTTACGCATGAATCCGGTATCATTTCGCTGGCAAGGCTTACACCCGGCACGGCCAATACCGAATTTTTTATTTGCATAGGCGATCAAAGCCCGCTTGATGCCGGGCGGCGGGGAACACAAGACGGACAGGGCTATGCAGCTTTTGGAAAAGTTTTTGAAGGTATGAGTATTGTAAGAAAAATACAGGGCCAAAAAAGTCATGGTGATCGATTTGATGAAAAAATTGAGATCAGAAAAATAACCAGGCTTTAAATATTTTTTTTCTTTAGCCTGAACATTTGAATGTGACTTATGTTAGTAATGTAAACAAATATGTTTAGCTATGTTTAATAAAAACAGCATCTCATACTTATATCTTCCGTTTTTATTACCGGCGATAATCTTACTGAATGCATGTTCTTTCAGTGCAAAAACAACTCAACGCTATTATACAAAAGCATTAATCCAGAGCTATGATATGATTGCTGTGCCCGGCGTGCCATTTACTGAAGCGGGATGGGACAGCACAATGAAAGCCCGTGTTTACTGGTCGAAATATTTATTTGACAAAGGCATCGCAAAGAATATCATGTATTCCGGTTCCTCGGTTTACAGTCCTTACTACGAGGGAGAAATAATGGCTTTGTATGCCATAGCGATCGGTATACCCAAAAAAAATATTTTTACTGAAACTAAGGCCCAGCATAGTACTGAAAATTTGTATTACGTGTACCTTAAATCGAAAAAACTAGGATTTACACACATTGCCCTGGCAACCGACCCCTTTCAGGCAAAGCAATTAAGAAGGTTTGCAAGAGAAAAGATTGGTGCAGATGTGGGGCTGATACCAATAGTATTTGATACATTGAAGAAATTGCAGCCATTTATGATCAATCCTAAAATAGATTATCAAAAAGCTTATGACAGTAATTTTGTATCCTTAAAATCGAAAGAATCTTTTTGGAAAAGGCTGAGAGGTACTATGGGAAAAAATATAAATTACAATGCCTATTAGCAGTTATTTCTTTTCCTGTATCTGGGCATCAATAACTTTATCTTGTAATGAAAATTTTAGCTTAATCTTTCCCAGGTAATATCTCCTGCAAGATTATTTTCCTCATCAATTGTTACATAGGCAGCGTAAGCAACAAGTCCAAGTTTAACAGCCTTTATAGATAGTGCGTTAATTTCAAAATCGCTGAGCCTAAATGTGCGTTGGGGGTGCAAAAAAGTCCGTATTTGAACCAGGATGCCTTCAACGCTCCCTCTGGCAATAAATCCGTATTCATTTAACTGGAGCTGTTCAGTAGTGATATCAGAATAACCATTAGCACTTAGCCAGCTTTCTACGTGTTTTTGACCTACAGGGTTGATGTCGGGTAAGTAATAATTTTCCATTCTTGGTTAGTTTCAGAACCAAATATATACTATTCCTGAAACAAATAAAGTATTTTTACGAACAAAATACAGTATTTTCCACATGTAGTTTTAATTCGACACTACTCCCGCATTTCTTACTACAACTAACGCTTACAAAACCTTTTAGGTACATAATGGGTGTATTTAAAATCATTTCAGGTTTAGCCGTGACTTTTTAAAATCCTTTATAACTTATAAATTCCTTTATAAAGTTTAGCAAACCTTTAATCGGGAATCAATCCAATTGGAATAATAATTTCCCACCTGTTTTTTACAGCGGGATTCAATAAATCTTTGTCAAGTAAATGAGCAAACCTTATCCCAAAACTTACCGGGTAAGCATTCCATATTTTAGTATCAAAATAAACTTCGGCTCCCGTACTCCTGTTTTTTATTTCGGTAAGTACAGTATTAACCCTTGCCATTGCATTGGTATAATCAAAAAAGCCATTGGCTCTTATCCGCTGAAAATAAAGCAAGTTGGCAAAGCCCCAATCTGGATATGCTACCGGCAACTGATAATTTACTGCAAGTTTATACATGCGTCTTGTGCTTAAGGCCTCGTAGCCACGTGAGTAGGCAAAATTTTTGCTGAACAGATCGGGCAATGTATCCCTGGTTTGATAAGCGGTATTGATTACCAGGCTGTGGTTGCGGGCTATACCCGGAAAATAAAAAGAAGCATGAGCTACAAACTTGTGGCTATTACTGAAATTAAATGCATCTCTGTAATCGGCAGACAGGGATTGTGCCCAACGGGGGTTTACATGCTGCCGGGCCTGCCGGCTAACATTGCTGAAACTTAAAAAAGCATTCATGTAATTGATGGCTCTGTTGTTAAAAACATTTTTACCAACACCCCTGTAATAATATTGTTCTGAATTATATCCGCCACCAAACCTCAGAAACTTGTTTGTGCGGCCTCCAATAAAACGCAATGGAATAGTAATGCCCGCCTTTATAGTTGCAGCATTATAGTTTACCTGTTTGCCAAATGCAGTATCTACGGTTCGGTTAAAACTTTCTTCTACTCCCGCATTAAAAACCGGGAACCAGCCTGCATATATTGCGTTAAAGCCAAGCGTGTTGCTGCGGTCTGTGCGGTTGTAAGTATAAGTTATAGCACTTTTTAAACTGCTGAGTATATTATCGCTGTAAACGCTATACCCATATTCAGGATCATTCAATACAGGCCGCCAACTGTGAAAATTAAAAAGGCGGAATGATTTTCGGTATTTTGTAACCGGAGTTTTTAGTTCAATTTTTTTTATTGAATTCAATACTCCGGCACCTTCAATTTGTAATAAAGAATCATTAAAATATTTATTATTGCTCAATCTCATTGCCGAAAACTCACGCCAATCATCTTTGTTTAAATTTATGTTTGCTAAGCGGTAACCACCTGCAGTAAAAGCCGATAGCATCAGTATGCCTTTGTCATTAACACACGGAGCATAAACCCCATTTACGCTGTTGGTTAACCTGAATATCTGCTTATTCCTGAGGTTAACTGCAAAAATTTGATCTGCATAATCATGCATGGCATTAAAATAAACATAATCGTCTTTCACCATCGGATATCCAATAACATTAAAAGAAAACGAAGCCAGATTTTCTGATACACCCGTGGTAAGATCAATAGTTATCAAAAGCATACTCCCTTCCGGATTTCTGACTGCAGAAACCGCCCTATTGGAATTGATGTATTTTGTTTGTGTAAAAAAATAGTTCCGGCTGTTAGGAGTTATTGCAATCAATTTACCGGTTTGGGCATCAATTCTCACCAGGTTATTGCTGCCATCAGGTTTTACATTTACGGCAAGTATTTCAGTTCCTGTTTCATTAATATCAGGCGAAAAATATTTTGATTGAGTTGTAATTTGTTTTTGCCGGCCTGTATAAATATCCAGTATTTTAATCACGCTGTAATCGCGGTTTGCCCACCTTGCATCCGACTGGTAGGCTGCATAAACTACTTTACCGTTTTTGTAACTGTAATAATCATCAATTCCAAAATCCCTTACCCGTATTTTCGTTTCTTTTCCTTTTGAAATAATATAAAAAGCAGGTATTTCTTTGTAAGATTTTTTGCTAACAAGTATGCTGTCCTCACTTATATAATTGGCAAACCGGTAATCAACCACATTGTTTTTTTCATCTTTAGTAAGATAGTTAAATGCAGTTGCAGCAGGCATTTGGGCCGACAAGGCTTTGGCTTTAAAATATTGC
>JBKJLT010000145.1:0-4788 GCA_046596765.1 Ferruginibacter sp.
CAATAATTCCGTAGATGATATTCGCAGCCTGGTAGAGCAGGTTCGCTTTGCACCACAGGCCGGTAAATACAAAGTGTATATTGTGGATGAGGTTCACATGCTCAGTTCATCGGCCTTTAATGCATTTTTAAAAACACTGGAAGAGCCACCACCTTATGCCATTTTCATTCTGGCAACAACCGAGAAGCATAAAATTCTTCCAACCATTTTAAGCCGCTGCCAGATATTTGATTTCAAAAGAATCACCAATAACGATACCATTGAGCACCTGCAGGAAATATGTGATAAAGAAAAGATAAAAGCAGAAAAAGCGGCCCTGCATGTAATTGCACAAAAGAGCGAAGGCTGTTTGCGTGATGCGCTGAGCATACTGGATAAAATTGTAAGTTTTACCAACGGCGAATTAAACTACAGCAACACGCTGGAGCATCTGAATATTTTAGATGAGGATTATTTTTTTAAACTGCTGAATTATATGCAGCAGCAACTGTTAAGCGATGCCATGTTGCTGTATGATGAAATAAACCGCAAAGGTTTTGAAGGCGATACCTTGCTGGAAGGCTATAGTGAATTTATAAGAAACCTGTTAGTTAGTAAAGATGCAAAAGCTGCGATACTGCTTGAAGTGGCAGATGATTTTAAACAGAAATATTTACAGGCTGCACAGCAAATTTCAACCGGCTGGTTAATAGCTGCATTAAATTTATTAAACGAGGCCGAAATAAATTATAAGCAGGCACGCAACAAGCGCCTGCATGTTGAGCTGGCCATTATCAAACTCTGTTATTTGCTACAGGCAGTTGAAATGGTGAACAACGAGGGCAGCATTTCTAAAAAAAAAGTAGTTGAAACAACCCGGCCGGTTGCGTTTAAAGCTATACAGATTATAAAAGTAAAAGAACAGGGAGAAATTTTTACAGCAAAATCTGTTATCAAAAAAGATACTGAAGCGAAACTTATTATAGAAGAACCAGCACCCGCTTTTGAAAATAAAATTGTGAAGCCGGATGCCCCGGTAAATACCGAACCCAAAAAATCTCTTGGCTCGTTAGATGCTATCCGCAAAAAACTATCTGCACAAAATAAAAACGGTAAAGAAGTTAAAGAGTTGACTGAAGAGGAGCTCCGCATCTGCTGGGATAAGTTTATTGAAAAACTAAACGTACAAAAAAATCACTCAGCCGTTACCAATTTTAAAATGGCAACGTTGAAAATTATTGACAACAATTCGATAGAAATTATTACTGAAAATAATATTCAGCAAAAATTTATTGAGCAGGAACGGGCCGAACTGGTGGATGATTTACAGGAGTATTTTTGTAACCGGCAACTTACTTACAATGTGATTATTATTGAAAAGGAAGGAGACAATTACAACTTTGAGCGGCCACTAAATACAAAGGAACAATATCAGAAAATAATAGAGAAATATCCCCTCGTAAGGGAATTAAAGGAAAGACTAGGGCTTATATTGGGCTAAACTGCCCTTCTTTTCCTCATTTTCACTTAATTTCGAACTTCAATCCCCGTCCGAACGATCCGGGCGGATAAAATAAGCGATTTATATTATGGCAGAAGTGATACGCATGCCGCTGTTAAGCGATACCATGACCGAGGGCAAAATAATATCCTGGAACAAAAAAGTTGGGGATAAGGTGAAAGCTGATGATGTACTTGCCGATGTGGAAACCGATAAGGCAACCATGGAAGTAAACGGTTATGTAGATGGCACTTTGTTATACATTGGTGTGCCAGCTGGCGAGGCCGCAAAAATAAACCAGATCATTGCTATTGTTGGTAAAGAAGGGGAGGATTATAAAAGCCTGTTAGATGGTGGAGATGCAGCAACTAAAACTGCTGATCAACCTAAAGTAGAAGCCCCAAAAACTGAAGAGCCAAAAGCTGCTGCACAAGAAGCTGCTCAACCCAAAACAGAAAACACACAACTCCAGACAGTTGCTCTCCCCGCAGGTACCAAAGAAATTCGCATGCCTTTATTAAGCGATACCATGACCGAAGGAAAAATTGTAAGCTGGAATAAAAAGGTGGGTGATTTTGTTAAAGCAGATGATGTGCTAGCCGATGTAGAAACTGATAAAGCAACCATGGAAGTGGTAGGGTACGAAGAAGGCACATTACTATATGTAGGTGTAGAAGCTGGTAATGTCGCAAAAATAAATGAGATCATTGCCATAGTTGGTAAAGCGGGAACAGATGTGAGTGCTTATGTGGCAGCAGAAAAAAGCAGACAGTCTGCAGTGGGCAGTAAGCAGTCAGCAGTTGGCAGTGAGCAACCTGCAGCAGATGCTCAACCAGAACAATCTCAAAACGATAAAGAAGAAACTACAAGCGAGACAAAAGAAACCGGCAATTCAAACGGAAGAGTTAAAGCTTCTCCGCTTGCAAAAAAACTGGCAACGGATAAAGGGATTGACATCAGCAAAGTTAGCGGCAGCGGCGATGGAGGAAGAATTACTAAAAAAGATGTGGATGGATACGTGCCTGCTGCTAACAAAGAACAGGCTGTAACTAAAGCGCCACAAACCACAAACAACCAACCACAAACTATTAACGGACAGGAAGGTCACACCGATGTACCGTTAACACAAATGCGTAAAGTAATTGCCCGCCGCCTGGGCGAAAGCATGTTTAGTGCGCCGCATTTTTATTTAACCATGGAGATAAACATGGATAATGCCATGGCTGCCCGTACACAGTTAAATGAAATAAGCCCGGTAAAAATTTCGTTCAACGATTTTGTAATAAAAGCAGTGGCTTTATCGCTGCGCCAACACCCTGCGGTTAACAGTAGCTGGATGCGTGCCCCGTCCGGAGGTGGGGACGATTTTATCCGGATGAATCATCACATTCATATTGGGAGCGCAGTTGCAACGCCCGATGGTTTGATAGTGCCGGTGATACGTTTTGCCGATCAGAAAACCTTATCGCAAATTGCAACCGAAGCAAAAGAATTATATGGTAAGGCTAAAGATAAAAAAATACAGCCAAGCGAATTCAGTGGTAATACATTTACAATTTCCAATTTGGGCATGATGGATATTGAAGAATTTACGGCCGTCATTAATCCGCCGGACAGTGCTATTTTAGCCGTTGGCAGGATTAAGGAAGTGGTTGTTAAAAAAGCCCGCCCGGATGGCGAAGCCGGACGGGGCGATGGCTTTGGCGTAAGCAACTTTATGAAACTGACTATGAGCTGCGATCACCGTACGGTTGATGGGGCCGTGGGTGCAGCTTTTCTTCAAACACTAAAAAAATATCTGGAGAATCCCGTAACTATGTTGTTATAAACTGTCGGGTGAGTCACCCCTTTTTTAGGGTGGCTCACCCGGTTAAAATAATTAAAAGTGTTGGTTTAAAAGCTGACGCTTTTTTATTTGTTGCCCTAACAGGATTTCTTTTTTCAACTTCGGTGGCAACAGTTGTTTGTTAATTTTTACTCTTTTGATAAGGGTAAAAATTCATCACTCTTGTACATTATTTCTTACTGAACTTTTTCGGAATCGTAATTAAATCTTCAATTGTTTAAATCTTTAACCATTATAAGCTGGATGACAATTTTTATAGATTAATCTTGCTTCACCTGCCCTGCAATATTAACACATGGTGAAGCCATGTGGTAGTAGTAAACGGATGTATGCCAGCCCTGAAAGGGCGTACTAGATGGCGGCGCCCTTTCAGGGCTGGTGCATTAGCGGTATCCTAACCGATGGGCTTTGCCCATCATTAACATATAATGCCCTTTCAGGGCTATGTCTTCAATTTTATTTTCCCAAAAGAAAGAGAAAAGTATTCTCTGATCAAAGCATTAATAAATATATTTTCAATAAGTTTTGAAAGTTCAAAAACTGTACTATCTTTGTGCTATAAATAAACAATCATGAAACTTACCGACGCAAAAGCACAGTTCATCAGCAGTTGGGGTGCCTTTGGTACACATTGGGGTATCAACCGCACCATGGCGCAAATTCATGCTTTGCTGCTTATCAGCCCCAATCCTATAACACAAGATGATATTATGGAGCAGTTAAGCATCAGCAGAGGTAATGTAAATATGAACACCCGTGATTTGATTGGCTGGGGGCTTGTAGATAGGGTGCTGATACCGGGTGAACGAAAAGAATTCTTCACAGCAGAAAAAGATATATGGAAAGTTGCCACCCAAATTATTAAGGAAAGAAAAAAAAGAGAACTGGATCCCATGCTAAAATTGTTAAGCCAGTTGGAGCAGATTGAAGGCGATAAAAAAGATAAAGACGTAAAGCAGTTTGTGGATACGATTGCAGGCATTAGGAAGTTTGGTGGCCAGGCCGATAAGGTTTTGGATGTGATGATTAAGGCAGATGAAAGCTGGTTCCTGGGCAGCTTGTTGAAGTTCTTTAAATAGCGGCTCACTGCGCAACAAGTCAAGCTGGAATATTCCGGCTTTTATTTGAAAAATATGTTTCAAAATTATCTGAAAATATAAAATATACAATCATGAAAAAGTTTAAAGAAGTGGATGCCTGGATAAGCATTGTTTTAATTACAGGTTTTGCCATTGCAACCATCATCAACAAGGACAATACATTTTTTCTCGGTTACTTTATTGTTGGAGCCTGGCAGGTTATTAGTATGCTGGTGCATGTGTATTACCACAGCTTTACCCAAAAGAAAGGCATCAGGCGTAATTACCACTGGATAACGCTTATCTCCCTCATTACTATGCCCATTGGTTCTTTCTGGATATTACTTTTTGCAGCACCTTTCATGGCCGTTTTTTATACCTGG
>JBKJLT010000192.1:0-8572 GCA_046596765.1 Ferruginibacter sp.
CATTGCAAAAGTAGCGTACCCTTTTGTCGGTTAAAAACTGCTGTACAACATCACGGGTGGTATCAGTGCTGCAATCATCTGCAATATTAATCTCCAGGTTGGGGTAATCCTGCATCAGGCAGCTTTCAATTGTTCTTGCAATTAAATTCTGCTGATTGTATGTCGGTATCTGAATACTTACTTTAGGATACGTCATACTATATTATTAACAATTTGCAGCAATTTTACTGCCTGGTTATTTCTTGTATACTCCATGATTTTTTCTATTTCACCCTGATAAAATACCGCTTTCTTTTCATCCCATTCTTTGTAAAGCCTTGTAACAACTTCGCTCACTTCTGCAGAACTATTGCATATGTATCCTGCCTTAGTATAGGATATAAGCTGCTCTAAGACATCATTATCTGATGGTGCAAGCAGAATAGTTCTTTGTACACCCAGGTAATCAAAAATTTTGCCGCTTACTATGCCGTTATAACCCTTCCAGCCCATATATAGCAAAACGGATGATTGCCTGAGTAAAGCTAATGTTTCAGCATGTGGCTGCCATTCCGTAAATAAAAAATCAATGTCATCATACTTTTTTACAACTGACTTATACTTTTCATTAATACCAATAAAACGAACCCGTGCATTGGGCTTACTTTCATTAAAGAAGATTTTTAATCCATTCAATACAGTATCAATGTCCATTTCAGGGCTTAAATTACCTGCATATGTTAGTGTGAATTTTTCGTCATTTTCTGGGTGCAATAAAATACCGGGTAATATTTCATCGTTAAACCCGTTATAGACTACATGAATATCCTTTGATGTAACTCCGGCTAATATTTTTTTTATTGGATCTGATACCGTGATTAAACAAGATGCATACCGGATATGCTTTAGCAACCGGAGCAGCATTATTTTTTTGTAGAGATTCTCCTTGAAAGTCAAATTTTTTTTAAGTACCGCTACTGAAAATAAGTCTCTCATATCGAGTATGTATTTGACCTTTGTTTTACTGTATATTTTTTTTGACAGCGGTAAAAATAAATAGGGGTTACAAGTATATATAACCAGATCAATTTTCTTGTCCCTGATAATTTCAAGTATATCTACTTTAAAATTCTCTTCAATAAATTGTATGTCGGCATATTTACCGAAAAAATGTTTGTAGTAATTTATTAATCTCAGTAAAATTTTGTTTTTTATTTTACTTTTCTTTTGGTAAGGATGTTTTAAATATGGTATGCTGATCAGTTGCAGGTTATTTGCGGGTTGCTTTGATGATCGTTCATTATTTTCAATGGTTATGTCTTCAATTCCGTTTTCTTTACCTGTCCAGCTCCGGGTTAATACGGTTACATTATGATACTTAGACAAGAATTTTGCCCAGGATTCAGGCCTTCTTGATGCTACAATATTATAAGGCGGGTAATAGTATGTTACTATAAGTATTTTTTTCACCTTGATTTAATTACGAAGGGTTATTATCGTTAAATAATGTTGCTGCCATCAGTTACTTCCGGTTTTGATTTATTTTATATACTAATATCCGGTTTAAAATACAACAATGTAAAAAATATAAATAGACACTATAAAAACTGAAAAAGATATAATTCTCTTAAACTTATAAGGTATAAAATAAAGTTTTTGGGCCTTAATAGTGATATAAATTGTGGTCGCAAGGTTTCCTGTTAATACTGCTATGGCAGCACCTTCCTTTCCAAATAAAGGGATTAGTGTAAAGTAACCTGCAATGGTGATAATTACAGAAAAAAGTGCCGAACGTGCAATTGGCCTATTATCCTTTGCCAGGAGGTTTGCTATTGTAACCACCTGTATCATTCCTGATATGATAACATTAAAGGCAAGTATCCCGATAACAGTATAAGCGGAAATGTATTTTTCATTCGTAAAAATATGTAAAATAAATTTTGCAAGAATTCCCAGCAACAAAGCGCCCGTCATACCAATATATACATAATACTCCAGGATGGTTGCATATATTTTCCGGGCATTCTCCTCGGCTGAGATAGAAAGTGCATATGCAGTAAATGCCTGTAAAAAAGCAAAAGTGCCTAATCCCAGTAAATTAGCTCCGTTATATCCTATTTGATATAACCCGATCTCTGCCTTGCTATTCATTAAAAAATTTATAAAATAGGGAGTAGCTGTACCCATTACCCAAAATATTAGGGCGGTAGGTACCAATGGAAGAGAGAACTTTATCATTCGTTTTAATTCTTTACCATCAATAAACCTTATTGAGATATATTTTCTTAAGACGAAAACTGATGCAATCAGTGAAATTAGCGAGGTTATTATTGCCGAATAATAGATACCGGAAATTCCATAATGCCTGTATAAAACAAATAAAACATTCAGGCCTATAGCAATTAAAGAAATGATTAGGTTAAAACTTACTGCATGAACGGGTTGTCGTTTGACCCTGAACCAGGAGTTAAGTAATTTTTGGGTACTGGCTAAAAAAATGTTTATTGAAAACAAAATAGCCAAAGGATATAGATGGTTATCGCCAAGTAAAAAAGATGCTATATAGTAAGAAAAGGTTCCTAATAATAATGCAACAATAAATCCGAATGATAAAGAAAAAAAGAACCAGTTACTTACCGCAATACGCTTTCCGTTCTGTGTTGGGTTATCATAGTACCAAACTGCGAAACTATTATCCATTCCAAAAATGATAAATATTGTTACAATAGCCTGCAAACTGCTTAATAAGGATATGATTCCGTAATCTGCTGGATCGAAAACTTTAGTATATAAGGGTATAAGAAATACACCTATAAATGAAGTTATTATTCCGGACAATCCGTAAATAAAACTATCTCCCAAAAGTTTTTTACCGTGAAATTTAAAATCCATTATACCAGTCCTCTTTTTTTAAGGTTGTGTTTTATACTTTCATCCTGTAGCCCATATTTATCTACCACTTCTTTTGTTAATAATTTTGTTTTATCAGACAAGATAATGTTTGAAGGCAGTTGAAAATTTTCCATGAAAAAACGAGGTTGATAATCATTAGCAGCTTCTGAGTCCTTCAGGTCATCAAGAATTTTTTGTGCAATGTTTACAGGATCATTAAAATTGTCAACAAATATTTTTCCTGCTTCTGCCAAAGACACCCTGTAGTCAACATCAGTAATTAACAATTTTAATTTATCATAAAGATTTTCAGGGGTAACGGCACAAACAGGAGGCTGAAACGGAGCCACATTCAAACACCGGGTAGCTACTGTGCAACCCGCTGCCATAGCTTCGGCACTTAACATTCCGGGGCCATGCAGATATAATTCATCGCAAAGAATATCTGCATTGCACAAGAGTTTCAATAAATCATCATTGGGCATATTCTGTATAAGTTGATATTCAAACTTAAACCCTTCGTTCTTCAATTTTTGTATTGCAGCATTGATAATTGTTGTACCCTTAATTCCCGAACGGGAAGGAGCATGTATGATCAAAGGATTTTTACGGGCAGGAATATTAAAGACGATTTTTTTATTTTTATTTAATGGCAAACGCAAATGGTTGTATCCTCTCAAATATAGCCCTGCCTGGTCGGGAACTGAGTAGATCAGATCTGCATATAACTCGTGGCAGCGAATTCTTTTTATTTTATTGTCCAGAATATCCAGGTGAAAATGATCTTCCCAGGTTGAAGTATCAATTTTATATTGCTGTTCAAAAGCAGTGATATGCCTTACTTCACTTCCCATATGCAGGCATACTATTTTTTTCCCTTTTTTTTTCAGGAGCGGAAAGAGATAAGGCTCGGGAAGCCAGGGCTGCCAAACAAAAATGAACAGGTCGTGTTTATCAATTAATTTTTTATTGCGCAATTTAAGATATGGAACACTTACCAAATCATCAGCCCTGCTTATATAATGTTTTATTTTTTTTGGCAAGATCTTCCATTCTTCATATTTAAAAGTATCGTTTATAAGTTTGCTACGCTTAATAGAATATTTATGATTCGAATAGTATTTATTTTCAGATTTTATATAAGTAGTTACCTCATGCCCCAACTCCCTAAATCCCAAAGAAAGGTCTGAGAGTATTGAAGCTATTTCTTCTGTACCGATAAAAACTCTCATCGTATTGAATTTTCTAATTTTTCCCGGTCTGGAAAGTTTACCAATACCCCAAGATCTTTGGCCTGGTAAACAACCATACTTCCCAAAGCAACTGCAGATGCTTTGGCATTTTTTACCGCACCTGAAATATCCTCTATCGAGTTGGCGCCACCATTTGCTATCACTGGCAGTTGCGTTGCTTCTGCTACCTGTTTGATTAAGACATGATCAAGCCCTTTCCAGGTACCTTCCCTGTCGATATTTGTCAGCAAAATTTCACCGGCTCCGGCATCTTCCACCATCTTTACCCATTCTTTAGGATCTTTCTTTTGATTTATTTTTCCGGAGTTACTGTACACTTCATATTTACCCCAAAAATTCTTTTTTACATCTACTGCAATAACAAGAGCCTGGCTGCCATAAATTTTTGCTATTTCTGTAATTACAGGCAGGTTATAAAATGGCGCAGAATTTAAAATCATTTTTTCAAAACCAATCTTAAAAACATTTTCAGCTTTTTGTAAACTATCAATTCCACCTCCATAGCTGAGCGGCATAAAACATTCATCTGCAATTTCGCTTAGTATTTTATAATTGGGTTCACGCTTTTCGATTGTTGCTGTTATGTCAAGAAAGACCAGTTCATCTACATACAGATCATTAAAAATTTTTACAGTGTTAACCGGATCGCCAATGTAACCAAACTTATTAAACTGAATTGTTTTTACAAGGCTTTCGCCACGTAATTGAAGACAAGGTATAACACGTGTTAGCAGCATTAATAAATGGTTGCAAAGTTTTGGAATAATTTCATTCCGTATTTATGACTTTTTTCGGCATGAAATTGTGCTCCCATGATATTTGTATTTTGAATGGCTGCATCAAATACTACACCGTAACTGGCAGAAAGAATTGAATATTGCGGCTCCAGCACTTTTACATAATAGGAATGCACAAAATAAAATCTAAAATCGGCTGTGAAATCATCTGTTAGTTCATGATCGTTTGTTTTTACCACAAAATTCCAGCCCATGTGCGGAATTTTGAGACCTGGAAATTGTGCTGCCGAAAACTTATACGATCTTGCAGGTATCCAGCCCAATCCGGGCAACTGTCCTTCCTCACTGCCTTTTGTAAGTAACTGCATACCCAGGCAAATGCCCAGGACAGGTGTTTTTTCCTGTAATGCCTTTTCATCCAGCACATCCCGCAATGCATTATTGGTAAGCCTTTCCATTGCAGCATCAAAAGCACCTACACCTGGCAGAATAATTTTTTTTGCTTTTTTTACGGTATCTAAGTCTTTTGAAATTTCAGATTCTACACCGATTTTTTTAAGCATATTTTTTACCGAGCCCAGGTTACCCAAACCATAATCAATAATTGTAATCATAATTTTTATTTTGATTCAGGCATGGGAAAACAGTATTTTAAATAAAAGCTCATGGGAACCCTGTGCATTTTCGCCATCAAAAAGAAGAATGGCCTCCAGATTTCAAAACGCTTTTTATATGTTTTAAAATCACGCCAGCTTCTTTTTATTCCATTGGTCATTACAGTATCAAATTCCTCTTTAGTCAATGACATTCTTTTTTGTACATAAGTAACCAACTCCGGATCGGGAATGATGGGCGTATTATAAACTGCAAGCGCATCTTCTCGTTTTATATCGCCGGAACGGGCTGCAGCAGCAAGGCTCCAGTTACGGTTATCTATCCCGAATTTTTGAGGATTATAAACTGTATGTACAAATCCGCTTGCCCTGTTTTCCAGGTGATGACCACCGTAGTATTGCCAACCTGTATTTTTTTCAAGCCATTCCTGTGTTTCTTTTTTATTATAACTCAGGTACCACAGCGGCCTTATGAACTGCACCTGCGCAAACAGAATTGAATGTAAAAATTTTGAGAAAGTCATGTTCGGATAAGTCTTCATCGGTAATTTTCCAAACTTCCTGTGTATATCGGCAATATATTTACCATCAAAATAATTTGAGCCCTGTGGTGATATGCCTTCTGCCTGGTAAGAATGTCCTTCCAAAACATATTTGATCTTATATTTTGCGCAGGCATCTCTTAATACCTGGGCAAACCCAATATCTGTTGACGCATCCAGCTCAGGAACTCCGGCCAAAAAAAATGAGCGAAAAATATCATCCGCTTCTTTGTTATCAATAACATAAGTCCATAGATCTGCATTGCAGTATTTGGTAATTTTCCTTATGTTTTCTGTGGAGATTGCCGTGTTCCAGGTATTATCATAATGCACAGCCAATGGCCTTAAACCCCATTCAATAGCTTTACACAAAAGGTATGATGAATCTACACCACCACTTACGCCAACAATACAATCATATTTTTTGTTTTTCCCTTCTCTCTTTATTTTATTAATGAACTGTTGAAGTTTATTTTCACCCTCATTGGTACCGGGCTGAAATACCCGGTCAAGTTCTTCGGCTTGCAAACAAAAATTACATACCCCATTTTCATTAAAAGAGATACCTTTTATTCTTTCATCATAAATACATTTAATACAGATTTTCATACATTTTTTTTATTCAATAGCTGGCGATATTTAATGCCTCCAATTTAGTTTCAATATTTTATAGGTATTTAAAAACCGGTGCCCCTTGTTCAAAACTGATATTACCAATAACCTTTGCCGGCTGGCCCACTACAATGGAATTATCCGGCACATCCCGGTTAACAAGCGCATAGGCACCAATAATACAAAAATTGCCAATAGACACACCTTTGGTTATAATTACACCCGGTGCAATATGTACATTATTACCTATGTTTACCGGCTTTCTATCTATAGGAAGTGCGAAAGAAGTTAAGATTTGCTTTGAGCTATCATGGGTATAAATCTGTGATCCTGCACCAATATTACAATAGTTTCCTATCTGCAGGCCTCCGCTTCCGTCAATGATTGTATTGGGGCCAATCCAAACATGATCGCCAACTTTTACTTCTCCAAAAACAATAGCCGAATCATAAATGGAACAATTTTCACCAAAGCCGAGTTTTTTTGCCCTGTCCCATCTGTCAAATAATGTTTCGTTAAATGGTAATGAACGGTTGAGCTGGCTTATAAAACCATTGTCGAGTTCTTTATGCAGATTAAGGATTTGTTCGTAAAACAACAATGTATCATTGTTTGAGATTTTTTCCTTTCTATTCATATCTATAAATTTTGACTTTTCATCCATTCGGCCGTTTTCAAAATGCCTTCTTCAAGATCAACTTTTGCTTTAAACCCAAGCACGTTAAATGTTTTATCTACGTTTGGAATGCGCATGGCAATATCGGCAGACAATGGCGGTTCAAAAACAATCTTTGAATCGGATTTTAAAACCCTGCAAACGGTTTGTGCCAGCCCCAGTATAGTTATTACAGCTCTTGCATTTCCCAGGTTAAAGCTTTCGCCAATGGCTTTGGGGTTTTCTATACAGCGGATAAGGCAATCCACAAAATCATCAACAAAACACCAGGCCCTTATCTGGTTACCATCGCCATCAATCTTTATCTGCTCATTATTTAATGCCCTTTTTATAAATATCTGTATAGCGCCTTCGCCGGTTTGGCCGGGGCCATATACATTAAAGGGCCTTACGGTTACCACCGGTAAATTGTATTGTTTGTAATAGGCATGAGCCAGATGCTCACCCGCTAATTTGCTTACGGCGTAGGTCCAGCGGGCTTCGCCTGCCGAACCTGATACGGTTACATCTTCTTCGCTTGAGCGAAAAGCCATTGAACCAAATACTTCAGAGGTAGAAAAATCTATAAACCTGTCGGTAATATTATTTATTCTTGCTGCTTCAAGCGCATTGGAAGTACCAATCATATTCACCCGCATGGTTTGCACCGGATTCCTGATCACCGTATCAATACCTGCAATGCCTGCAGCGTGTATTACAATATCGGCACCTTTCATAGATGAGCACATCAGGTCAAAATCAAGCACATCGCCTTTGATAATAGTAACATTTGGATGTGTATCAATGCCACTACCGGTAAGCGTATCCCGGTGGAAATTATCATACACTACTATTTTGTTTTTTTCTACGTAATGCTTAATTAAAGTGTTGGCAATAAATCCTGCGCCACCTGTTATAAACATGGTTTTGTTTTCAATCATAACTGGTTAATGCTGTTTGATATTTGTTTAATGATATCTTTTGTAAGTTTTTCATAAATGGGTATAGCTACTCCCTTTGTAAATGCCCTGTAAGCATTTGGAAACTGCTGCTCACTGTGGAGCTGGTATTTAGCTTTATAATATTCCGTTGCAGGAATACATTGTGCGCCGTAATTGGCACCGATATTATTTTTCTTTAATTCAGCCAATACTTCTGACTGATTTTTTTCATCCGCTATCAGCAGATGAAATGTTTGCCAGGTATGGTTTCTGCCTGAAGGAACCGATGGCAAAACAATGTTTTCGTTTTTTATTTCATTAAAATATACTTCGGCCAGTTGCTGTTT
>JBKJLT010000264.1:0-4185 GCA_046596765.1 Ferruginibacter sp.
TTTACCCTCGGGTCCATCTTTACAGTAAATGATTGATTGTATATTTTACCCCGTCCGACCGGGTCATCCGGGCGGGCATCAACCGTTAATCTTGCAGTGTAAACACCCGGCATTACCCAAGGGGATGTGGGATCGGGTGCTGTGTTCATTGGCGTTGCAGAAATTGGATAAGAAGGCGGCACATTTAAAGGCTGGTAATGCATATCCCACATAAAACGGTGTGCTCCTGCATTGGCTGGAAGCATTTGCTGTGGCCTAATCCAGTAAGCCGGTACATTATTGGGTGGTATGTTATACATCGTATCTGTTGATGCATATTTACGGATGACAATTCCTTTACTATCTAAAATATCTAACTGAACATTTGTTGCATTGCTGCCCAGGTAATAATTGATGATGGCACCATCAGGCGGATTTTGTCCGGCAGGTTCATCGGGTGGTACAGGCGTGTCGGGATACATACTCCACCTTACACGGTAAGTAGTTTGCGGTTTGTACAGAATTGCGGGTAAGGCGGTAAGACTGGAAGTTATTTGTCTCAATGGTGTAATGTCATCTAAAATCCAGAAACTGCGGCCATGTGTTCCAATTACTAAATCATCATCCTTAATAACCAAATCTCTGATAGATGTTGCCGGCATATTTAATCTTAGGCTTTGCCAGTTGGCACCATCGTCAAAAGAAACATACACGGCCCTTTCACTTCCTGCAAATAATAATCCTTTTCTTATAGGGTCTTCCTTTACCACATTGATGGGATCGTTGGGTAAACCATTCACAATTTCTGTCCATGATTTTCCGCCATCGGTTGTTTTATAAATATGTGGCCGCTGGTCGTCGCAACGGATGCGGTTTACTGCTGCGTAAGCTGTGTTCTTATTAGTATGGCTTGCATCCATCAGTGAAACCTTGCTCCAGCTTGTGATAGAAGGCGGTGTAACATTGGTCCATGTTTTACCGCCGTTCTTAGTTACATGTATCAAACCATCATCGGTGCCGCACCAGATGGTATTGATATCAACATAACTTGGCGCAACAGTATAAATAACGCCACGTCTCGGCATCTTCTTCATTTCTTCTTTTGTGTAAACACCAACAGCCGCTGGTATATCCCAGCTTTCCCTTGAAAGATCGGGACTGATGATATCCCATTTGTTACCTCCATCTATTGTTTTAAACAAAACATTACAGGCATAGTACAATGTTTTTTTATCAATGGGATTGAATAATACAGGTGCTGTTCTTATAAAACGATACTTACCACTTCTCACCGCTTCGGGTGAAATGTTTTGTGATTGCCCGTTCCGTTTATCGTACCTCGAAATTTTTCCACCATAAACAATGTTTGGGTTCAAAGGATCAGCAACGACATAACCATATTCTTCAGCAGCAACGGGGTGCCATTCTCTATAACTTATTTGTCCATCATTACCCCTTGAAGCAATACCTACGCTGCCACTTTCCTGCTGGCCGCTGTATACATTGTATGGAAAATCATTATCGGCACTAACATGATAAAACTGCGCTGTAGGCTGATTGTACCAGCTTGAAAAAGTTTCGCCGCCATTAACGGTGATAACGGCACCCTGATCACTTGCGATCAACATGATGTTTGTATTATCGGGATTTATCCAGATGCGGTGATAATCATCGCCACCCGGCGCACCCCGAAAAGCCGACCATGTTTTTCCGCCATCCACACTTTTCCAGGTAACCACATTGGCGCTGTAAACAATGTCTGCATTTTTTGGATCTACTTTTACTTCTGCAAAATCGCTGCCTCTTCCCCAATATCTTTCATCGGCATTTATATTGCTCCAGGTTTCGCCGGCATCATCACTGCGGTAAATGCCGCCCATTTTTCCGGCATCAACTGTTGCATATAACCGGTTACTGTTACTTGGCGCAATACAAAAACCAATACGGCCCAAACCCTGTTCCGGTGTTGGTAAACCAGTCAATAATTTTTTCCAGGTGTTTCCTCCATCTATACTTTTAAACAAGCCGCTTTCTTTTCCGTTCCAGGAGCCGTTTTCCCATGGCCCCTGTCTTCCTGCCCACAAATCTGCATAAATTATGTTGCTGTTATTGGGGTCGATGGTAACCTGTATGGCCCCGGTGTTTTCATCTTTGTATAAAACACGTTCCCATGTTTTACCGCCATCAATGGTTCTATACACACCACGTTCTTCATTAGGTCCGTAAGGATGGCCAAGGGCTGCTGCAAAAACCCGGTTCTCATTTTTAGGGTCAATGGCGAGCCCGCCAATTTGCTGTGCATCTTTTAAGCCGGTGTTTATCCATGTCTTACCGCCATCGGTTGATTTATATATTCCATCACCAACACTAAGGTCTGGCCGCTGTAGGCCCTCGCCGCTACCTACATAAATTATATTGGGATTTGATGGAGCTACCACAATATCGCCGATGCTGCCGGTGGGCTGGTCATCAAAAATTGGTTTCCAGGTACGGCCAAAATCAGTTGTCTTCCACACACCGCCATTGTTTACGCCAATGTAAAACACATTGGGTTGCGATGGCACTCCAACTGCACCAACGGTTCGTCCGCCGCGGTGTGGGCCAATACAGCGCCACTGCATAGCGTTATAATATTTTGCATCGAAGGTTTGGGCATTGGAATTCTGTAAAAAGCCAAGACCCATTAGTAATAAGATGAAATGACGCATAGCAGGTATTTTAGTGAACTGAAAAATAGATTCCTTAAATCGAAGTAAATGAACAGGTTAGTAAATTTAACTTTGTTATTCAACTTTTAATAATTTTTATATGAGCAACTTAGTAAAAGAATTCAACGACTACCGCACCAGAATGAATGAGGTGATCCTCAGCAAAGAAAACCTGGTGATAAAAAGGTTATGGAACCTGGATACCAATACCTATGCAGAAGGCGCATTAGATGTAAAGACCAAAGAAATGCTGGGCCTTGTAGCAAGTATGGTTTTGCGTTGCGATGATTGTATAAAATATCATTTGGGTAAATCCCACGAAGTGGGAATAACGACCGAACAGATGTATGAAGTGTTTGCGGTAGCAAATATTGTGGGCGGAACGATTGTGGTACCACATACAAGGAGAGCGGCGGAGTATTGGGAGGAGTTGAAAGAAAATATTCAATAGACAATGTTCAATGCTCAATGTTCAAGTTTAGCAGTAAGTTAAGCAAAGGAGAGCGCTGATTCGTTGAACAATGATAGTTGAGCATTGAATATTGAACATTTGTTTTTATTTTGGAATCGAAATATACCATTATGCAAAACAGAAAATATGATCTTGAAGACAGGTTTGTTGATTACACTTGTAGAATGATAGATGTTGTAGAAGCCTTACCTAATACAAGAGCCGGAAATTACATTGCTGGTCAATTAATCAGATCGTGCCACTCTCCAACATTTAATTATGGAGAAGCTCAGGCCGCTGAGTCAACAAAGGATTTTATACATAAAATGGGTGTGATTTTAAAGGAGCTTAAAGAATGCAGAACTGCCTTAAAAATAATTCGTAAAAAGGAATTGATTAAACCTGTTTCAAAATTGGATGGGGTTTATAAAGAAACGGAAGAATTAATAGCAATAATCGCAAAGAGTATCTCAACAGCTAAAAGGAATAGTGCTTTATGATTAAAAAAAATGCCCATGTTAGCAGAGTACTAAATTGTAAATTGAGCATTGAACATTGATTATTGAGCATTTATTTTAACTAACTTTATAATTCAATACTTTAAACCATGAGCGACACATTAACGGGCTTGCCCCCCCTCACCGCCAAAGATTTTGTAACCGATCAGGAAGTACGCTGGTGCCCCGGATGTGGTGATTATTCCATCCTGGCACAGGTGCAAAAAATTATGCCTACGCTGGGTATTCCCCGTGAGAATATTGTAATTGTAAGCGGCATTGGCTGCAGCAGCCGTTTTCCGTATTATATGAACACGTATGGTATGCACAGTATTCATGGCCGTGCAACAGCAGTTGCCAGCGGTTTAAAAGCAGCCCGGCCAGAGCTTAGCGTGTGGATAGTAACTGGCGATGGCGATGGATTGAGCATTGGAGGTAACCATACCATTCATTTGCTGCGCCGCAATTTTGATGTAAACATTTTATTGTTCAACAACCAGATTTATGGTTTAACTAAAGGACAGTATTCTCCAACATCTGAAGAAAATAA
>JBKJLT010000309.1:0-8174 GCA_046596765.1 Ferruginibacter sp.
GTGCCCGACATGAGTTTTAGTAAAGGCAATTTTACAGTTGTAAATAATACAAAGGGGCAAACCTGGGGCCTTGCCAATATCAATAACCAATTGCTACTGGGCCATCATGAAGGTGCATTTGTTATCAGTAACAACAATGCTATCGCCATTGCATCCAATAAAGGTTTTTGGAATTTTGTTCCGCTTTCCAACACGTTTCCTGCGCAACAGATTGTGGCAGGCGGTTACGCCGGGTTAAGTATTTTCAATTACGTGAACGGGCAATTCAGTTTTTCAAAATCAATTACAGGCTTTAACGAGTCATCCCGTTTTGTAACGCTTGATAAAGACAATAATATCTGGGTTTCACATCCTTATCACGGTGTTTTTAAAATCGATCAAAACGCAGATGGCAGTTACAGTACGTTTGCTTATTCAACTACAAAAGGTTTACCCTCTTTACTTAACAACCATATTTATACCATAAAAAACGAACTGCTGGTTGCCACCGAAAAGGGCATTTATGTTTACAATAAAGAAAAAGACAGTTTTGAGCCTTCTGAATTTTATAAAAAACTGCTGGGTGAACAAAGCATACGGTATTTGAAAGAAGATAACAATGGCAATACCTGGTTTATACATGAAAAGAGTTTGGGTGTAATTGATTTTTCAAAAAAAGAACCAGCAGTTATACAGTTGCCCGAATTAAACAACAAGATGCTGAGTGGCTTTGAATTTATTTATGCGGTGAATGAAAACAATATTTTCCTGGGTGGCGAAAAAGGTTTTTATCATATTAATTATGCAAAGTACAGGCAAACCATACCTAAGTTGCTTGTGCAGATAAGAACGCTCAGGATAATAAATCAAACTGACAGCCTGTTGTTTGGGGGTTATTACGAAAATGAAAAACAGGTTCAGGATAAAGAAAATATTCCTTCCATCAGCTATCGCTGGAAAACTTTGCGTATTGAATATGCTTCAACGCTTTTTGGCTATCAATCAAACCTGGAATATAGTTACCGGCTGAAAGGATATGATAATAACTGGAGCGAATGGACAAACAGGACGGAGAAAGAATACACCAATCTGCCTGCAGGTAAATTTAATTTTGAAGTTAAAGTACGCAACAACCTGGGGAATGAATCGGCAACAGCAACCTACACTTTTAATGTTTTACCGCCCTGGTATTATACAAACTGGGCAAAGGCTTTCTACCTTCTGATAGTTGCAGCCGGCCTGTTTTTTTTATATAAATGGCAGGAAAAAAAGTTTAAGTTACAACAGGAAAAATACGAAGAAGAACAAAAAAGACTGCGTTATATTCATGACCTGGAAATAGCCAAATCGGAAAGTGAACTGGTTACCTTGCGAAATGAAAAGCTGGAAGCGGATATTAATTTTAAAAATTCCGAACTGGCCTCATCAGCCATGCACCTCGTAAAAAAAGGCGAGCTGGTTTCTAAAATGAAAACGGAGTTAGGGCATGTGATGAAAGGTGTGAGCAATCCGCAGGCTGAGAATGAACTTAAGAAAATAATCAAGTCAATAAGTGAAGATGATAACATGGACCGGGAATGGGAGAATTTTACCCTGCACTTTGATAAAGTACACAGCGATTTTATTAGTGCCTTAAAAGAAAAGCATCCCGGCATATCCAATAACGAAGTTAAACTCTGTGCCTATTTACGCATGAATTTATCAACAAAAGAAATAGCGCAGTTGATGAACATTTCTGTAAGAGGTGTTGAAGTAAGCCGTTATCGGTTACGAAAAAAACTGGAGCTTGCTACAGAAGTGAGTTTGTTTGATTATTTGATAAATATTCAGGTGAAGAACAACTTATGATAACATAAAAAACCCGGCATGATACCGGGCTTTTTAATCTCTCATAAGCAAATTACTTATTCACTATCCAAAGGCTCCGCAGAATCTTCGGTTTCAGTTGTATCGGTATTTTCTGGTGCAGTATCCTCTGCTGTTTCTGCAACTACAGGGTTTCCTGCTTCATCCAAAACTACAGCTTCCTCCACTTCTTTAGTGAGCGAAGCCGAACTATCATCCAGTTGGGTAATGGCAGCAATTTCATCGCCTTCATCAACCTTTATTAATTTAACGCCCTGTGTTGCACGGCCCTGCTCACTTATCTGGTTCACCGGCATACGGATGGTGATGCCGCTTACGCAGGTAATCATCAAATCTTCTGCTTCGGTTACGGCCAGTAAACCAACCAATGAACCGGTTTTTGCAGTAACGCTGATAGTTTTAACACCTTTACCGCCACGGTTTGTAATGCGGTAATTTGCTTCGCCGGTTTGCGGATCATCCAGAAAAGTACGTTTACCATAGCCGTTGGCACTTACCACCAAAACGGTTTTGGATTTATCTTCCACATTAACGCAAACCATACCAACCACTTCATCAGTTGTATCATCTACATCAATACCAGCTACACCAATACCACCACGGCCTGTTGGCCTTACTTTAGCCTCAGGGAAACGGATGGCACGGCCGCTTTTAACAGCCATCATAATCTCACATTTACCATCGGTAAGTTTAGCTTCCAGCAACTGATCACCTTCTTTAATGGTGATTGCGTTAATTCCGTTCTGGCGTGGGCGACTGAAATCTTTCAATCTTGATTTATTAATGATACCCTGCTTTGTACATAAAACGATGTAATGATTGTTTACATATTCCTCATCATCAAAATTCTTAACATCAATAATGGCCCTTACTTTATCATCTGGCGGAATCTGTATCATGTTCTGCAATGCCCTGCCCTTGCTGGTTTTATCGCCTTCGGGTATCTCATAAACTTTCAGCCAAAAGCATCTACCCATTTCGGTAAAGAACAATAAGGTATGATGTGTGCTGGCAACAAACAGGTGTTCAATATAATCTTCCTGGCGGGTGCTGCTGCCTTTTGCACCACGCCCACCGCGGCGTTGCTGCCGGTATTCTGCTGCAGATGTGCGCTTAATATAACCAAGGTGAGAAATGGTAACTACCACATCTTCATCTTCAATCAGGTCGAGCATATTAATTTCGTCGCCCACATAAACGATTTCCGATTTACGCTCATCACCAAATTTTTCTTTTACTTCAAGCAGTTCTTTTTTGATAATATCGTAACGCATTTCTTCATTGGCAAGAATGAGTTTCAAATGTTCGATTAGTTTCATAATCTCGGCATGTTCTGCACGAATCTTATCAATCTCCATACCGGTTAATCTTTGCAAACGCAATTCCAGTACAGCTTTTGCCTGTATCTCACTCATACCAAAATTAGTCATCAATCCATCTTGCGCAATATTTGGTGTAGATGATTCACGGATGAGTTTGATTACTGCATCGAGGTTATCCAGGGCAATAATGTAACCTTCTAAAATATGGGCACGTTCTTCTGCCTTGCGTAATTCGTATTGGGTGCGCCGTACAACAACTTCGTGACGAAACTGAATAAATTCGCTGATAAGATCTCTAAGATTTAAGATCCTGGGCCTTCCTCTAACCAACGCCACATTATTTACACCGTAAGATGTTTGTAATTCTGTTTGCTTGTACAGGTGATTGATAACAACCTGCGCTACTGCATCTTTTTTTAAGTCAACTACAATACGGGTACCTTCTTTATTATTACTTTCATTATTTACGTCTGATATACCTTCAATCATTTTATCGTTGATAAGGTCGCCTATTTTGGCGGTCAGCATATCCCGGTTAACCTGGTAAGGTACTTGCGTGATGATAATCTTTTCTCTGCCGGTTTTGGTGGTTTCAATATCAACTTTACCTCTTAATACAACTCTTCCACGGCCAGTTAACAGACCTTCCTTAACGCCCTCAAAGCCGTAAATAACGCCACCAGTCGGGAAATCGGGGCCCTTTACATATTTGATAAGTTCTTCGCAGGTAATTTCTTTGTTTTCGATGAATGCAATACAACCATCAATAACTTCGCTTAAATTATGCGGCATCATGTTGGTGGCCATACCTACAGCGATACCGCTGCTGCCGTTTACCAGCAATTGCGGAACACGGGTTGGTAATACCATTGGCTCCTTCAACGAATCATCAAAGTTGAGCTGGTAATCCACGGTATCTTTCTCAATATCTTCCAGCATGGCTTCTGCAAACTTTTCCATACGTACCTCGGTGTAACGCATAGCAGCCGGTGGATCTCCATCTTCACTACCAAAATTACCCTGCCCGTCAATCATGGTGTAACGCATGGCCCAATCCTGTGCCATACGTACCATAGTCTGGTAAATGGCACTATCACCATGTGGGTGATATTTACCCATAACCTCTCCTACAATACGGGCACTTTTTTTGTAAGGCTTGTTACTGGTATTGCTAAGCTCACTCATACCGTATAAAACACGGCGATGAACGGGCTTAAGGCCATCCCGTACATCGGGCAATGCACGCCCAACGATCACACTCATGGAGTAATCGATGTAACTGGTCTTCATTTGTTCCTCAATATTCACGGGAATAATGCGGCCACGGTTGTTTAAATCTCCACCATCTAAAGGCTGGTTTTTTTCGTTTAAATTGTCGTTATTTTCCATAATTTTTTATCGTGTGCGAAAGTACCGATTTTAGCCCGTTATTCCGCATAAAAAAGGGTGTTTTTAAGGGGTATTTTTACACATATTTTTGGTTGCTGTGGAGAAGATATTTTGATTTTTTTTTAACGCTGAGAAAAAGAGAATCGGAGTTTTCGCAGAGTAAGGTTCTTATTTAACATCAGCGCAAACTCTTTATCTCCTTTTCTCTGCGCTTATTGTAAATTGCAAAAAACTTTTTTACTTGAAAACGATTGTACTTATTGGTGCCGGAAAATCGGCCACGGTTTTAATAGATTATTTAATTGCAGAAGCTGAAACCAACAACTGGAAATTTATTATTGCAGATAGCAACCGGGAGCAGATACTTTTAAAAACGAACAATTCAAAATACGCTGAAGCGGTTCAACTGGATATTACTAATGAAGAGCAAAGAGGCGCTCTGATACAAAGGGCGCATGTAGTAATAAGCATGATGCCCCCTGCCCTGCATTTTTTGGTTGCCAAAGATTGTGTTGAGTACCGCAAGCATTTGTTAACTGCATCTTACCTGGATGATAAAATGAAAAGCCTGCAGGATGAAATAAGCAACCGTAAACTTTTATTCATTTGTGAAATGGGATTAGACCCTGGTATTGACCACATGAGTGCCATGAAGATCATTGATGAGATAAAAGCAAAGGGCGGAAAAATAAATTCTTTTAAAAGTCATTGCGGTGGCCTTGTGGCACCGGAGAGTGATGATAATCCCTGGCATTATAAAATAAGCTGGAACCCACGAAACATTGTTATGGCAGGGCAATCAGGCGCTGTATATAAAGAAAACGATGAAATAAAAAACATCAGTTATAGCAACCTCTTTGACTATTCAAACGCGGTAGTTTTTGATGGATTGAAGGATTTGGCATTCTATCCTAACAGGGATTCGCTCAGTTATATATCTACTTATAAATTACCGGATACTTCTACTTTTTTAAGAACCACTTTACGGCATGTTGATTTTTTTAAAGGATGGAATGCGGTTGTACATGCTAACCTTACAAACGAAACAGCAACTATTGATGTTACTGGTTTAACTTTTGCCAAATGGTCGACTGAAATTTTACCCTTTGTAAATGAAGAAAATAAGCACATGCTGGAATACCTGGGTTTGTTTGATAAAATGTCCGTTCCGTTAACTGCAAAAACATCAGCAGATATTTTACAATTTTTGGTTGAGACAAAATTAAAAATGGAGCCATCAGATAAAGACATGATTGTAATGCTGCATGAATTTGAATATGAGCTGGAAGCAAAAGAGAAAAGCCTTAAAAGCTGCCTGGTTGTAAAAGGCGAAGACAGCCTGAGAACCGCCATGGCAAAAACGGTTGGATTGCCATTGGGTATTGCAGCAAAATTGATTTTAAACGAAACCATTAAGCTCAAGGGATTACACATTCCAACTTCAAAAGAAATTTACGAGCCTGTTTTAGAAGAACTTGAAAAATCAGACATAAAATTTACCGAAACTGTGATGTAAAAAATATTTTTAGTTATACGTATAGAATTATTATCTTTGTAGTATAATTTAAAATTATGGATGCAAAAATCACTTTAAGTTTTGATGAATCGGTTATAAAAAAGGCTAAAAATTACGCCGAAAATAACAACATAAGCCTCTCCCGGCTTACC
Organism: Ferruginibacter sp.; assembly: GCA_046596765.1. Lineage (GTDB taxonomy): Bacteria > Bacteroidota > Bacteroidia > Chitinophagales > Chitinophagaceae > Ferruginibacter. The sequence goes on from JBKJLT010000309.1 coordinate 6,225, forward strand.
GAATTCCTATTGAGTAAAGTTACCAGCAATACCTATCAGTCTCTTGAAGATTTACCCATTTCAGATTGGGTGAGTATAGTTGCAGAAGGTGAGGTTGAATATCAAACCAAAGCAAAAAAAAATAAAGATTTAAAGGCCGAATATTTTAAAAGTAAAAAATGAGGATATTTTTAGATGCCAATATCCTGGTTTCGGTTCTGAATAAGGAATATCCGTTATTTACTTATGCAGCAAGGATTGTAAGTCTTGCCGACAATAAAAAATATACAGTTTACACTTCCCCCGTTTGTCTGGCTATTGCATTTTATTTTGCGGAGAAAAAAAGCGGTACTCAGTCTGCTAAACAAAAAATTAAATTGCTTTCAGAAAAAATTTTAATTGCTGAAGTAGGTAAAAACGAAGTAATAAGGGCTTTGGAAAACAAGCAGGTAAATGATTTTGAAGATGGTATTGAATATTACGCTGCACTGAATAATAAATGCGAAGTGATTGTAACAGAAGATACTGGTGATTTTTACTTTTCAGATATTAAAGTATGCAAGGCACGTAATTTTCTGGAAGATTTTTTATTCAGCTAAAAATCTCTTTAACTCCGCCACCCCTGCTGTCGCAGGCATTTCTATTATATGAAGATTATTGTGTTTTTCAATTACCGGAATCTTCTTGTCAATAATAAACTTGGGCAAATAAAGTGGTGCATAAAATAATAAAGATGCCGCCGGATAAACCTGCAGCGATGTGCCTACTACAACAAAATAATCGCAATCGTGCAACAGCACAGCAGCTTTTTCCATCATAGGTACGGCTTCGCCAAACCATACAATATGTGGCCTGAGTTGTCCGCCATCTGCTGCCAAATCGCCCAGATTAATATCTCCCCGAATATCATAAATGGCTTCTTCATCAGCCACGCTACGCATTTTAAAAATTTCGCCATGCAGGTGCAAAACCTTTGCAGATCCTGCTCTTTCGTGCAGGTCATCTATATTTTGGGTTATGATCGTTACATCAAAATCCTTTTCAAGTTGGGCCAAACCAACATGAGCAGCATTGGGTAATGCTGCGGCAACATCCCTGCGGCGATCATTATAAAAATCTAAAACAAGTTTGGGATTTTTTTGCCATCCCTGCGGCGATGCCACTTCATACACATCATAACCATTCCATAACCCATCGCTATCCCGGAAAGTTTTTAAACCGCTTTCGGCGCTGATACCAGCGCCAGACAACACCACAATATGTTTTTTATTTTTCATTGAAATTTTTCTTTCCGTCACTTAATTTCTCAATTACAATTTTAAGGCGAGCCTGTCGGGTATCATCTTTTTTTGCGCTGATAATCCATTCTACATATTCTCTTTTATGTGTAAATGAAAGGCGCTCAAAAAAAACTGCTGCCTGTTTATTTGTATCAAATAACTGCTGCAGTCCGGCAGGTGCTGAAACGGTACGTTTTTTATAATCTACGCCGGGTGCAGGATTTGTGCTGCAGAAGTTAATTTTTTTTTTGCGCCTGCATCCTGCTTTTTAAAGCGGGCTGCACTCCATACATTTTCCAAAGCAATCATCCTAACCGCTTCAAAACCATAATCGGATACAAAGTCCCAGTTTTTGTCACGACTCAAATCGCTGGCAATTTTGGAGGTGAGTTTTGGATAAGCTATCCAGAACTTGGCATCTTCCTGCAAAGCAGGAATAACATCTTTTAAAATATCTACCAATTGTCTTTGACTTACGGCAAATACCAGGGCAAAGTCTATTTTACGGGTTTTTAACAGCGGCGTAACGCTTTTGGAAAAAGTAAGTTTTACAAATTGCTTTTCTATTGATGAAGGAAGGCCCTGTATCAACAAATTTTTCTCATCCTGCAATTGCAGTTTTTCGATTAATGTTTGAGCAGTCATATTCAGTAAGCAATTAACAATTAAAAAAGAAGTACAAATGAATTTG
>JBKJLT010000315.1:0-6293 GCA_046596765.1 Ferruginibacter sp.
TGCAGATAGTGAGGACGCTGCAGAGGAAGCATTCAAAGAAATAAAAATAGACATTGATCCGCTGCCAATTATCACCGATCCCAGGGAAGCATTTGCACAAGGAAAATTATTAAGCCCCTCAAGGAAATTTGTAAAAGGAAATATGCAGGAAGCTTTTGCTACATGCAAACATATTTTTGAAGGACGGGCAGAATCAGGGGGACAGGAACAATTGTACCTGGAAACACAGGGAGCTTATGCATATCCAACGGAACATGATAGTGTAAAAATATTTTCATCTACACAGGGACCAAGCCAGGTGCAAAGAACTGTAGCCAAAGTATTAGGTATTGGAATGAATAAAGTAGAAGTTGATGTGCCTCGACTTGGAGGAGGTTTTGGCGGTAAAGAAGACCAGGCATCAGCATGGGGAGCATTTGCTGCTATGACAGCATGGATATTAAAACGGCCGGCAAAATGTATTCCGCATCGCATGGAAGATATGAGGATGACCGGCAAAAGAAATCCATACAGCAGCGATTATAAAATTGGCCTTGATGAAGATTTAAAGATCATTGCGTATGAAGCCACATTTTATCAAAACGGCGGTGCAGCAGCAGATCTTTCTCCCGCAATTTTAGAGCGCACATTATTTCATGCTACCAACAGTTATCATATTCCGAATGTATTTGTAACCGCACATTCATGCAAAACAAATCTACCGCCCAATACTGCTTTCCGTGGTTTTGGCGGTCCACAGGGAATGTTTGTGATTGAAGCCGCTATTGATCATGCTGCAAAATCATTAAACGTTGATGCAACCTATATCCAGCGGAAAAATATGATGGATAATGGCGATGAATTTCCGTACGGGCAAATTGTAAAGGAATGTCAATCTAAAAATTGCTGGGATGAAGTGATGGAGTTATATGATGTGGATACAGCAAAAAAAGAAATTCAAAAATTCAATCAACAAAACCATTATTATAAAAAAGGATTATCGCTGATGCCGGTTTGTTTTGGTATCTCTTTCACCAACACTATGATGAATCAGGCCCGTGCATTAGTACATGTATATACTGATGGCACAGTAGGCATAAGCACCGGTGCTGTTGAAATGGGACAAGGGGTAAATTCAAAAATGCTGCAGGTTGCTGCTGTAAGTTTTGGAATTTCTCCTGATAAAATAAAATTAGAAAGCACTAATACAACAAGGGTAGCCAATACCTCCCCCTCTGCAGCAAGCTCAACAGCCGATTTAAATGGTAAAGCATTGCTGGATGCATGCAACCAGATTAAAAAGCGATTATTTTCATTTATCAAAACAGAATTAACGGATAATGAAGATGAAATAATTGAAATAAAAGATGAAGTGGTGTACATTAATGATGAGGCTTCGATATTCAACTGGAAGAATTTGATTCAGCAGGCTTTTATGAAGCGCATCAACCTGAGTGCAAAAGGCCATTATGCAACTCCCATCATCAACTTTGATAAAACTATTGAAAAAGGCCACCCTTTCGCTTACCATGTTTATGGCACGGCATTAACTATGGTAACAGTTGATTGTTTGCGTGGCACGTACGAAATAGATGCCGTAAAAGTAGTGCATGATTTTGGCAGCAGTATGAACAGATCTGTTGACCTTGGCCAGTGCGAAGGCGGTATTGTACAGGGTATTGGCTGGATGACAATGGAAGAGATTATTTATAATGCTGAAGGCAAATTGTTATCCAATGCACTATCAACTTATAAAATCCCCGACATATACTCAGTGCCAAAAATACTTGATATAAAATTTTTACAAACAGATGGAAATGATATGGCCATCTTTAAATCAAAAGCTGTGGGCGAACCGCCGCTGATGTACGGTATTGGTGCATACTTTGCAATCCGTAATGCGATGCTTGCATTTAACCCCGCTGCTGATATTGCTTACAACGCACCCATCACTCCTGAAAAAGTTTTGATGGGTTTATACAACCCCGTCAGCGGTTGAAAACCCTGACGGCGGTTGATTAAAAGATTAATCTTTATTTAATTTGAGTTACACAAAAAAAATATACAGTAATCGTTGCTGGATTGATGGAAAACTTCAACCGGCAACAGTGTGTATTAAGGATACAACTATCACAGAAATTCATTTTAATAAAATGGAGGGAGCAGAAGATGTTGGAGATCATATTTTAATGCCCGGTGTTATTGATGCACATGTACACATCAATGAACCTGGCAGAACCGAGTGGGAAGGATTTGATACAGCTACGCAGGCTGCTGCTGCCGGCGGAATTACCACAATAGTTGATATGCCATTAAATGCAAGTCCGGTTACAACAACCGTAAATGCTTTCAATGAAAAGTTAGCAGCATCAAAAAATAAACTGCATGTAAATGTTGGTTTTTATGGTGGTTTGATTCCCGGTAATCAAAATGATCTGGAAGGACTGATGCAGGCTGGTGTTTTGGGAATTAAATGTTTTCTCACCCATTCTGGCATTGATGAATTTCCCAACGTGGGCGAAAAAGAAATAGATGCCGCCATGCCCATCATTGCAAAATACGGATTGCCTTTGTTGGCGCATTGCGAACTATATAAAAAGGAAATTGATAATAAATTTTCAGACTTCCCAAACAGCTATCGTTATTATTTAGAAAGTCGCCCAAAGCAATGGGAGAATGATGCGGTTGATCTGATGATAAAGCTCTGCCGCAAACACAACTGTAAAACGCATATCGTTCATGTATCATCTGCCGAGGTATTAATAAAAATTCAGCAGGCCAAAGAAGAAGGATTGCCTATAACTGCTGAAACCTGTGCCCATTATATTTATTTTAATGCCGAAGATATTCCGGATTCAAATTGCTTGTATAAATGTGCGCCACCCATCCGTGAAAAAGAAAATAATGAGCAGCTTAAAGCTGCATTGGCAAATGGAGTACTGGATTTTATTACAACCGATCATTCGCCTGCACCACCGGATATAAAAGAACTGGAAACCGGTAACCTGCTTAAAGCCTGGGGCGGTATTTCGGGGCTTCAGTTTTTATTGCCTGCTGCATGGACGGCAATGAAAGAAAAAATTTCTATTGAAAAATTCATTCCTTTGCTCACAGAACATCCTGCAAAATTTTTACAGGTAGATAAGCATAAAGGAAAAGTGGCTATTGGTTATGATGCCGATTTGATTATATGGAATCCCGAAGAAAAGTTTGAAGTAAAACCCATAGATATTTTACATCGATATAATTGTTCGCCTTACAACGGGCAGCATTTATCTGGAACGATACAACAAACAATTGTAAACGGAACAACTGTTTATCAGAATAAAAAAATAAAACACAAAAACGCAGGACAATGGCTTTTGAAAAAGTAAAAGAGATAATTAAAGAAGTACCGGCATTTGCACAACTGACCGACCTGGCTGCTGAAAGGCTTGGTGGCAAAGTGTTATTTTGTACCGATGATTTTTTTGCAGAAAAAGAAAATCTTATCAAACCTACAAGAGGCATTTTTATAACCGATAAATATACCGACCGTGGCAAATGGATGGATGGCTGGGAAAGCCGCCGCAAACGTACGCCGGGCCATGATTGGGCTGTACTGCAATTGGCCACGCCGGGTAAAATTGTTGGTTTTGATATTGATACTAATTTTTTTCTGGGAAATCATCCGCCACATGCATCTATTGAAGCAATAAATATTGTAGATGCGTCTGCAATATCCGATTGGGAAAAAGTAGAGTGGAAAGAGATCTTACCGAAGTCACATTTAGATGCCGGCTCACAAAATTTTTATGAAAGTAACAGCGATGAAATTTATACACATATCCGTTTACATATTTATCCTGATGGTGGTGTTGCAAGGCTAAGAGTATATGGCGAAGTATTTAAAAATTGGGATGCAGTTGCTGTTGATGAAGAAGTTGATTTGGTTGCAGCCATCAATGGAGGTAAAGCCATTGCCTGCAACGATATGTTTTTTAGTGCCATGGGTAATCTCATTATGCCGGGCCGTGGTGCTAATATGGGCGATGGTTGGGAAACCAAACGCAACCGCACACCCGGGAACAGGGATTGGGTAATTTTAAAACTGGCAACACCTGGAAATATAGAACGTATAGTTGTTGATACCTGCCATTTTAAAGGGAACTATCCGGATAGTTGTTCAATTGAAGTCTGTATCGCAGTTAAAGATGAGGATGTTATTAATGATAAAATTCAATGGCAACCTTTATTGGCGTCTCAAAAATTAAGTGCAGACAATGAACAGGAATTTGTAAAAGAGGTTAACTCTTTACCGGGTATTACACATGTGCGGTTAAATATTTTTCCTGATGGTGGTATCAGCCGCCTGCGTTTATTTGGTAAGAAAAAAGCATAATTGATGGTTGGAATTATTTTATTGTCGGTGCTGGGGTTTGTTTTGGTTATGCTTACAGTCATAACCTATTACCTGCGTTCGGTAGTTAAAGAATTTGATGCAGAAGATGATCCCGATAGCAATCGGGAGGCAGATGTTGAAAAAAAGAAAGCCGGAATTTTATCTTCTCAAACATTTGTTTACACAGCTATCACCCTGGTATCTGCTGCCATGGTTGGGGCTTTATATATTTACGTAAAAGGCACGCCATGGGAAGCCCACTTAATGGAATGGCTGAACATTGTTATCCGCTTAATGCACATAACATTTGGTATTGCCTGGATAGGTGCTTCATTTTATTTTGTTTTTTTAGAGAATGCACTCAACCGTACTAAAGATGTACGTGATGAACTTGCCGGAAATCTCTGGGCAATACACGGTGGTGGTTTTTATTATTTGGAAAAATATAAAACAGCGCCTAAAACAATTCCCAAGCATTTACACTGGTTTAAATACGAAGCCTACTTTACCTGGCTTTCAGGTTTCTGCTTATTGTTTGTGGTGTACTATTTTAATGCGTCGGCTTTATTAATTGATAAAAATGTATTGGATATTACACCGCTTTACGGTATTGCTATTGGCGTTGGGTCTTTTGTTGTTGCGTGGATAATGTATGATCTGCTTTGCAAATCTCCACTGATTAAAAAGCCTATTTTATTTACGCTGATTGGTTTTGCTGTTTTAGTTGGCTTCGCTTATTTCTATAGCCATGTATTTAGTGGCCGGGCTGCTTATATTCATTTTGGTGCAATGATTGGCAACATTATGGTTGCCAATGTTTTTTTTGTAATTATTCCTGCACAAAAAGCTATGGTAAAGGCGGCCAGGCAAGGCGTTGCTGTAAATCCACAACTTGGTAAAAATGCATTGGCACGTTCTTTACATAATAATTATTTTACCCTGCCGGTTTTGTTTGTGATGATCAGCAATCATTTTCCAACAACCTTCGGATATGAGAATCCCTGGCTGATTTTAATCATTATTTCATTGGGAACTGCCGGAGTAAAACATTATCTTAACCTCAGGGAAAAAGGACAATTGGCTGTTTGGATAATGCCGGTATCTGTAGTGATATTGCTGGCGGGTGCATTTATTTCGGCACCACCAAAAAATCCGGGAGCCTGTAATTCAAAAATTGAATTCAGCGAAGTGAATACTATTATTCAGCAGCGGTGTATCAGTTGTCACTCATCAAAACCAACTGATGATGTGTATAAGGCCCCACCTAATGGAGTGATGTATGATACTCCTGATGATATTGTAAGTAAGAAAGATTTGATTATGCAACGGGTTGTGATAACCAAGACCATGCCTCAAAATAATAAAACCAATATCACACAACAAGAAAGAGATATTATCAGGTGCTGGATTGAGCAGGGGGCATCAGTAAAATAATTTAAAAGATCATTATGACGATAAAAGCATTTAATAAAATAAATAAGGCAGAGAAATTGAAACAGTTGATGAGTTGTTGCGGATCTTCTGCATGGGCCAATTTGATGCTAAGGCAATTTCCTTTTGCCGGCGAAAAGAATTTGATTGATGCTGCCAGCGACACTTGGTATAACCAATGCAATAGCCTGGACTGGCTGGAATCTTTTGCGTATCATTCTAAAATTGGAGATGTAAAAAGCCTCACTAAAAAATTTGCCGGTAAGGAACAGGAATCGGTTGCAGTAGCCACTAAAAAAACAATTACGGCACTTGCAAAAGCTAACAAGGAATACGAAGCAAAATTTGGTTTTATCTTTATTGTTTGCGCAACCGGAAAATCTGCGACAGAAATGTTGCGCCTGCTGGAAGACAGGCTCGGTAATACGATTGGTGAAGAACTGCATATTGCCATGGGCGAGCAAATGAAAATTACCATCCTCCGTTTTCAAAAATTAATTAC
>JBKJLT010000324.1:0-5626 GCA_046596765.1 Ferruginibacter sp.
TACCGTAATCAGGTCATCATATTTTGCAGGCCTTAAAAACCTGCTGTGGATATCAACCACCGGCATGATGATACCCAACGCTTCTATTTCTTTGTAAGTATAACCTATCTGCCTTATGGCTTCTGTGCGGCCTATTTCATAAAACTGTGCATAGTGGCCGTAATACACTATGCCCATTTGGTCGGTTAAGGCGTAATGAATGCGGATCTGCGTTTCGGTGGTAAACATGTTTAATGGATAATGAATGAATGGATAATGGATAATTTTTTACAATTCTGGCTTTAAAATTAGAACAATCAGTTATGGGTCTTAGGAACTATCCATTATCCACTAAAAAATTATCCATTACCTGCCTATCATACCATCAACACTAGCCTTGCCTGGCCCAACGAATAATAGTACAATATAGCCGGTAAGATATAATGCAGCCGTTTGCGCCTCACCAAATACATCGCCCTTGTGAGCCATAAAAACCATTACACAGGTTGCAATTATTAAAGGGATAGTTGCGAGCCTTGTAAATAATCCGAGTATTAAAAAAATTGAACAAAAGAACTCGGCAAAAACAACCAATGCCAGCGATGCACTTGTGCCAATGCCCATAAAATTCATGAACTTAGCCTGGTATTCACTAAAGTGGGTTAGCTTATCATACCCATGCATCATCATCAAAATACCAACACTCAGGCGTAAGATTAACATGGCAGCATTTACTGCGCCTGCAGAATAATTTGCTGAAAATAATTTTTTCATAATTCTTTTTTTAAGAGGGTTTAATTTTTTAATTAACTGTTATAAAATGATACAACAAAACTTATTTATCATTTTATTAACAGCATTGTAAAAATACATTCGTTTTGTTTACATCAATTATACACTTATTAACAATCGTTTGGAATGATGTTTGTAAAGGAACTGTAATCCGGTAATTTTGCAGCCAGTCCGCAGGATGCTGCGCATAAAAACGAATGAATCTACAACCATGATGAAACACAAAATAACCCTTATGCTGTTTGCGGCAGTATTTTCTTTATCCGCCTTTGCCCAGCCAACACATGCCATTACTGATCCGGAAAAAAAGTTTAAAGATGCAAAAGAGCTTTTTGTAAAAGAGCAGTTTGCACTGGCATATCCGTTGTTTGCGGAGTTAAAGGCTGAAAATCCTGATAACACGATCAGCAATCATACCTACATCAACGACGATGTAAATTATTATTACATTGTTTGTGAATTGAAATTGCAACAGCCTGTTGCAGAGCAGGAAGCCCGTCATTACATCAGCGTGGTGCCTAACGAACCCCGCCGACAGTTGCTGAGTTACCACCTGGCAAAGTATTATTTTATAAAGGAAGATTTTAATAATGCTATAAATTATTACGAAAGGGCAGGACTTGAAAATTTAACCAATGAAGAAATAGCGGATGCCAAGTTTGAAAGGGCATACAGTTATTTTAACCTGAAACAATTTGCAGAAGCTAAGCCTTTATTCAACGAAATACAACAGTTGCCCGGCAACAAATATTTTATACCGGCCAATTATTATTACGGTTTCATCAGCTATTACGACCGTAATTTTAATGAAGCACTTAAGTCTTTTAAATTGGTAGAAACGCAGGAAGAATACAAAGGTGTGGTACCTTATTATATTGCCGAGATATATTATTTCCAGGGAAAAAAAGATGAGGCTTTGCGTTATGGCGAAAGTGTGCTGGGCAGGCCCGGTGTTTTATTTTATCAGAAAGAAATGAACCTACTGATAGGGCAATTATATTTTGAAAAGAAAAATTACCAGAAAGCTTTGCCGCTTTTGGAATCTTATGTAAACAACAGCGATAAAGTAACCAAGGAGATCATGTATGAACTCAGTTACTGTTATTACGATGCCAATAAATTAGATAAAGCGATAGCAGGATTTAAACAACTGAGTACCGAAAAAGATTCAATGGGACAGAACAGTATGTACCTGCTGGGCGATTGTTATCTGCGTACCAACCAGAAAGCCAATGCACGCAATGCCTTTCAGTATAGTGCTTACAACAGTTCCAATAAATTACAACAACAGGTTTCACGTTTTAATTATGCAAAGCTTTCTTACGAGTTAGGATTCCAGGATATTGCATTGAGCGAAATGAAAAAATACCTGAATGATTATCCAGGCAGTGATTACGATACCGAAGCAAAAGAAATTTTAGTAAGCCTGCTGGCTAACACTAATAATTTTGCAGATGCCTTGCAGTTGTATGAATCATTTGATAAGCCAACGGCTTCCATGCAAAAAGTATATCCCCGTATTTTATATGGAAGGGCGGTGGAGTTGATAAACGATCAGCAAATAAAAAGGGCGGATGAATTGCTGACCAAAGTGCTCGCCTTACCAAATTCTGCTGTAACACCGTATGCCAATTTCTGGAAAGGTGAAATTGCTTACCGCAACAACGAATATGATAATGCCATCAGGTACCTGAGCTTGTACATGCAGGCCAATGTGGCATCGCAGGGCGAAGCCAATAAAAATACTGCTAATTATGATCTGGGTTATAGCTGGTTGCAAAAAGAAAATTACGCTAAGGCGCTGACTTATTTTGAGCAGATCACCACATCTGTAAGCGTTACGTCTTTGCCAATGGAGCAGGATGCTTATGTACGCAGTGCCGATTGCTATTTTATGAAATCGGATTTTACAAAAGCAAACAGCATGTATGATAATGTGATCAATAATGCATTGTTGCAGAGTGATTATGCCATGTTTCAAAAAGCCATGATTGCGGGTGTAAAAAGTTCTGCTAATAAGATCACTACATTAAATACCCTGTTGAGGCAGTATCCCAAAAGCAACCTCGTGCCAGATGTAAATATGGAGATTGCGCAAACCTATATTGCTGATGAAAAGTTTTTATCTGCAATTCCGTTCCTGGAAAATATATTGAGCAATCCGGATGCAGGCGGATTAAAGCCAAGAGCCTACCTGAAACTGGGATTGGTTTATTATAATGCTGATAAGTATGATGAAGCCTTGAGCAACTATCAAACATTGCTTGACAAATATCCACAGTCGTCCGAAGCTGATGAAGCTACCGGTATTATGAAGAATATTTACATAGAAATTGGCAAGCCAAATGAATACCTGGAGATGATGCGCAGGAGTGGAAAAACAGTTTCGGTAACGGAAGCAGATTCATTAACCTACACAGCCGCAGCTTTAAAATACAATGCCAATGATTGCAATGCAGCCATAGCAGGTTTTAAAAATTATATGGAAAGATTCCCGAACGGGGCCAGTATTTTAGAAGCAAATTATTTTAGTGCTGAATGTTATAACGCCGCAAAAGATTTTAATAATGCATTGGTAGGTTACGATTATGTAAACAGCAAAGGCATTAACCGTTTCTTTGAAAAAGCAACGCTGGAAGCTGCCCGTATCAGTTATTTTGAATTGAAAGATTATAGTAAGGCAAAGAAATATTTTGAATCATTAACCAGTGGTTCTGTAAACCAGGATAACCAGTTGGAAGCCCTGCGGGGATTGGTTCGCTGCTATTATCAACTGAAAGATTATGCACAGGCAAATGATGCAGCAAAAACCCTGCTTACCAAAAAAGGTATCAGCACCGATGATAAATCTATTGCCTTTTTGGTTTTGGGTAAATCGCAGCAGGTAAAGAACGATTGTGCCGCCGCCATAGTTTCTTTTAAATCATGTGCGGCTATAAATAAGGCAGCGTGGGGCGCCGAGGCACGTTACGAAATTGCCGTCTGCCAGTTTAGTATGAACAATCTTGCAGCCTCTGAAAAATCAGCATTGGCAGTAATCAAAGAAACCGGATCATATGATAACTGGGTAACCAAAAGTTATATTTTACTGGGCGATATTTTTATGCAGCAGAAAGATTATTTCAATGCAAAAGCTACGTATGAAAGTGTTGCAAAAAATGCAGCTATTCCTGAGTTGAAGGCTGAAGCACAGCAAAAACTTGATAAAGCAATTGCAGAAGAAAAAACAGTAAGCAAAGTAGGAGGGTAGGAATTCGCTTTTTGGCGAAGTCAATAAAATAAAAAAACCATGCAAAAAATCAATAAAAAATATTCAATGATCAATACAAACAAATTTAAAATGCCTGCCGTATTCAGCATTTTGCTTCTAATCATTTGTTTGATACCAACCGGCAGTTTTGCTCAAAAAGATACGATCAAAAAGAAATCTACCATTGATATTAACTCGGTGTACAAACCGGTTTTACGCAATGCTGTAAAAATAAATTTTTCGGCAACGCATTTAAATGCTGATACAACCGCTCCCAATCTTACTTATAGTATCCCTGCACAGAATTTATTTTATTCTTATCAACCCATTTCTTTAAAGCCCCTGGCTTTGCAGCAGGATACCAACCTGTATCTGGGTCAGCGAAATTTTGTAAAAGCAGGTTACGGCAATTTTTCAACCCCGTATGTAGGTGCAGGTTTTAGTTTTGGGGATGGAAAAAAGTTTTTGGCCAATGTATATGCCGATTATATTTCTTCTAAAGGAAAAATGCTTTACCAGGATTATTCTAAACTGCACCTGAAAGCCGCCGGCAGTCTGTTTTTACCAACCAACGAAGTCTATGCAGCTGTTGATGTTAAAATGGATGAACATTTCCTGTATGGATATGATACGGCTTTATACAAGTACAGCAAAAAAGATGTGCGCCAGCAGTTCCAGAATTTATCGGCCACAATCGGCATCCGCAATACAAAGATTGGTGAGTATGGTATCAGTTATAATCCAGGTTTACAGTTCAGCAATTTTACCAATATCAACAGGCTTTCTGAAACTTCTTTTATTTTAAATGCACCCCTTCAAAAACAGTTTGGCGAAGCCTTTGCATTTAAGGTAGAAGGTAAGGCTGATATAACATCTTACTCAACAAAAAATCTGTTGCCAAATAATGTAAAAATCAATAACAATGTTTTCTCGGTATCGCCTTCATTGGTTTTTTCTACACCACGTGTAAGTATCAATGCCGGTATAACACCAACCTGGGATAATGGAAAATTTTTATGGCTGCCCAATGTGTATGCCGAAGCATTTATTGCAGAAAATATTTTTGCATTTCAGGCAGGATGGGTTGGACGGCTTACAAAGAATACATACCGCAACCTGTCAGAGAGTAATCCGTATTTAAAGCCTTTTACATCACAACTCAATACAAAGGAGATTGAATATTATGGAGGAATAAAAGGTACGCTGGGCAAGCATTTTAACTTTAATGCAAAAGCTGGTTATATCACTTATACCAATCTTCCTTTCTTAATTAACGATACAGCAACCGACGGTAAGGCTTTTGTGATCAGCAATGAAACCAAAGTGAATAATTTCAGGATACATGGCGATGTAAGTTATGTAAGTAAAGAAAAATTCACCGTGAGTGCCGGCATTACTTACAATGGATATGTGGGTATGAAGAAAAATGCAAAAGCATGGAATACATTGCCGCTTGAACTTACCACTTCACTGCGTTGGTGGGCATTTAAGCAGGTTTTGCTTAAGGCAGATTTTTATGCATACAGCGGCAGCTTCTATCTTGAAAAAGGGAATGTTGCCAGGGCTTTCAAACCCGGAAGCGACCTGAGTGCCGGTATAGAATTC
>JBKJLT010000374.1:0-9258 GCA_046596765.1 Ferruginibacter sp.
AAGATATTGAAATATGCCAGCGTGCTATAAAGCTATTTGCTCACCGCAACCGATTGCGAATGCCTCATTAATAAAACGATACAGAAAGATTGCATGTTTTAGTTAATTTAATACCTGCAAACTTGCTTATGAAAAAAAATAATCTACTCCGCTATGCAGTTGTGGCTGCACTTGCCGGTTTTATTTTTGGATTTGATACGGTTGTAATTTCCGGAGCCAACCAGCCCATTAAAGAACTATGGCACACAACACCATTGTTTCATGGATTCTTCATCATGTCGATGGCATTGTGGGGAACTGTTTTGGGGTCGGTGTTTGGTGGTATTCCCACAGATATATTTGGCAGAAAAAAAGTATTATTATGGATTGGTATCCTTTTCACCATTTCGGCATTTGGATCGGCGCTGGCGCAGGATCCTTATACTTTTTCTTTTTTTAGATTTATCGGTGGTGTGGGCATCGGCGTATCATCTGTGGTGGCACCAACCTACATTTCAGAAATATCAGTACCTGCTACCCGTGGCCGCCTGGTTGCCATGTACCAATTTAATATTGTGTTTGGAATTTTAATTGCATTTTTATCGAACTACTTTTTACAGGGAGTTGGTGGTGCCAACGACTGGCGTTGGATGCTGGGAGTATTGGCTGTGCCGGCAATTATTTATTCGGTCATGGTATTTTTTGTACCTGAAAGCCCACGCTGGCTCATTACAAAAAAGAATGACCTGGACAAAGCAACACTCGCATTAGAGCAAACCGGAGTTGCAGATGCAAAAGCAGAGATTGCAGCAATTATCGAAAGTAATAAACATGAAGTTGGTACAATAAATGCATCGCAGTTTTTTAGTGCAAAGCACAATAAAATAATCTGGCTTGCGTTTTTGATCGCTTTTTTCAACCAGTTATCCGGCATCAATTTTATTTTATATTATGCTCCCGAAATTCTTGCCAGGATGGGACTTGGCACCAGCGAGTCTTTGTTAAATTCAATAGCCATTGGTGGCACCAATTTGATCTTCACTTTTGTGGGACTATACCTGATTGACCGGCTGGGAAGAAAAACCCTGATGGTCATTGGCTCTATCGGCTATATCATCAGCCTGTCCATGGTTGCCTGGGCTTTTAAAACACATGGCAGTCCGGTATTTTTGATGACCTTTTTATTGCTGTTCATCGCTTCACATGCCATCAGCCAGGGAGCTGTTATCTGGGTTTTCCTGTCGGAGATATTCCCCAATAAAATACGGGCAAAAGGGCAGTCTTTTGGAGCCAGTGTGCATTGGGTATTTGCTGCTATCATTACATTAGTAACGCCGGTTTTTCTGGATGATAAAAATGGTATTTTAAAAGATGCCCCCTGGATCATTTTTGCTTTTCTTGCAGGCATGATGGTTTTGCAATTGATATGGACATTAACTAAAATGCCCGAAACCAAAGGCGTATCATTGGAAGAACTTGAAAAAAAATTAAGCCCATAAATGCACTGGAAAATGAAAACAAAAGTTATTTTTTTTGCTATTGCTTCAATAAGTATCATGCATGCATCTGCCCAAAACAAATTATATACAGAACAATACCGGCCGCAGTTTCATTTTTCCCCTGCAACCAACTGGTGCAACGATCCCAATGGTTTGGTTTACAATAACGGCACGTATCATTTATTTTACCAGCACAATCCTTTTGGTAATAAATGGGGACACATGACCTGGGCACATGCTACCAGCAAAGATCTTATTCACTGGAAACATTTGCCCATTGCAATTCCAGAGGAAAATGGCATTATGATTTTTTCGGGCACCTGCGTGGTTGATAAAAAAAATAGCAGTGGCTTTGGTAAAGATGCCCGCCTGTCCTCTAAAATAAAAAGTAAAAAAGTCGGACAGGGAAAGATACCGATGGTGGCTGTTTATACCGGCCATATAGAAAATGTAAACCAATCGCAGTGTATTGCATACAGTTTAGATGATGGCATTACCTGGACAAAATATGCAAACAACCCAGTGTTGGATTTACATAAAGTTGACTTTAGGGACCCAAAGATTTTCTGGCATGAGCCAAAAAAATATTGGGTGATGAGTGTGATGTTACCGGTTGAACATGTAGTGCAGTTTTATTCATCCCCCAATTTAAAAGACTGGAAACATTTGAGTGATTTTGGCCCTGCCGGGGATACCAGTGGCGTGTGGGAATGTCCTGATCTTACGGCTGTACCTGTTGAAGGAAAGCAGGGTAAAAAGAAATGGGTTTTACAAATGTCGATGAATGCAACTATGCAGTATTTTGTTGGAGAATTTAACGGAGAAAAATTCATAAATGAAAACCCAGCCAATACAATTTTGCGGCCGGATTACGGTCCCGATTATTATGCTGCCATCGCTTACCATCAATTACCAGCCACCCATTTACCTACTGCCATTGGCTGGGTAAACAACTGGAATTATGCCAACGACATACCCACCACACCCTGGAAGAGTGCCATGTCGTTGCCCAGAAATTTAAGTGTAAAAAAAATAAATAACGAATGGGTGCTTATTCAAAAACCGGTAATCAATACAAATTCGTTGCGAAAAAAAATGTATAAGGCAAATAATATTTTAGTTGACAACAAAAATATTTTACCTGTAAAGGGCAACCAGTTTGAAATGCAGGTTGATATAGAACCTGCTGCGGGTGAAACATGCGGCTTAAGACTTGCTGCGGGCAACAGCAACTATTTTGAAATTGGTTACCATGCTGCAACAAAAACATTTTACATTGACCGCAGCAAAAGCGGCAATGTCAGCTTCAATGCAAATTTTAAAAAACTTAGCCGTTTTGAAAAAATAATCCCTTTAAAAAATAACAAAATTCACCTGCAGGTATTTTACGATAACAGCATCGCCGAAATATTTGTAAATGGCGGCGAAGCGGTTTTTACGGCACAGATTTTCCCGGATGCAGGGGACAACGGCATAGAACTATTCAATACCGGTTTAAAGAGCAGGTTCAGCAAGCTGCAGGTATGGGAAATGAAAACAGTGTGGTAATAAACTAATTCCTACTTTCGTACCTGCAAAAAAATATTCACGTATTTATGAAGAAGAAAATTCTGTTTATTTTAATCGTTCTTTTTACAGCGATTCTTTTGTTTGCTATATTCGTAACCAGGGTATTTCACAAAGAAATAACCATTCCCCAGCCAATTGTATTGATTAATAAGCAGGTTTCAACAATTGATAATGTCTCTAAATGGTACCTGCCTTTTGCATCGGGCGACACTTCAAATTTCAAATCGGGTTCGGGTAAAATTGAATACGGAAATACTTCATTAACCATAACCAAACATGTGGGTTTAAGTATTTGGTACGAAGTATCAGCAAACAATAAACAGCAAACCCTCATGTTCACTGTTTTAGCCGATACGGGCAGGTCATCGAAAGTTATTTTGAGTTACGAAAGCACCTGGTGGAATAAAATATTCAGCACAAACAGCGTCATAAAAAATGCTGGAGAAAGCCTAGTAAATCTGAAAGAATATTTTGCCGATACGAAAAAAATGTATGGCTACCAGATGGAAGTTGCTGATGTTACCGATACTGCTTTTTTGTTTACCTCTAAAGTGGTTGCTAAAAACACAAAAAAAGAAGCTTTCAAAAGTTTATTTGAATCTTTAATTAATTACGCCACAGAAAAAGATCTTGGATATACCGGAGTAAGGATTTTTTATACCTCTGGCTATGGCGATGATAGTATTCATCTGTTTACAAGCATAGGAATCAGCAACACAAAAGATGTACCGCTGGAAGGCACATTCAGCCTGAAAAAAATGCCGTACAAAGGCCATTTACTCACCGCGTATTACCAGGGTAATTTTGCAAATGTAAATAATGCCATCAATGCTTTAGGACAATTTAAAACCGACAACGAAATGACCTCTATGGCGATACCATTTATCAAACTCATTTCAGAAGGAATTTATTTTGAAGATAATCAAATCATTCAAGCCAAAGCCTGCTACCCTGTAAATTAAACACCCATTTATTGCCTGTCATTTATTGAATGAGTATTACCGCATCATTATTTCTTGCAATAATGTATGCCATTTTATTTTTAATTCTAATCGGCAAAATATGTCGTACCTGGTTTTTTATAACGATGCCATTTATATTTTCAGCATCAAAATTTCCATTGCCTTTATTTATTAAAACGGAACCGAAACCGGCATCACTTCTGTTTAGTGGGATTGCCTGTTCATAAAAATTTCCACCGGTTAATATATCCGGTAAATTATCGCCATTGGCATCAATTACTGTCGCATCTTTTAAACAGGTTAGCTGAGCCTTCCATGGCAGCGCCTTCACCGTAAAATTCCCTTTACCGTCATTGATTAATACAGCATTGGAAAAATAATCAGCCATATAAACATCCGCAGCAGTCAATTTTTCCTTTGAAAAAATGTCGGTTAAAGATGCGTTTGAAAAATCGGCTGCATATAGATATTTCCTTTTAAGAAAAGGCATTTGCTTTTCCATATCCATTTTACTGCTCATCGGAATTTCAACTCCCTGCTTGTAATAAGTAACAATCTGTTCTTTAGTACCGTTATTATCAAAGTCATTATAATACATCCGTAAAGGCTCATCCGTTGATGGTTGAAACAGGCTGTTCAATCCCTGGTTTCCAGCAATAAAATCAATATCTCCATCATTATCAACATCCATAGGTAATACAAAATTCCACCAGCCTTTTTTTGTGATCAATTCTCTTTTTTCAAATTTGTCTTTATCATTTACAAATGCTGCAATGCCACCCCACTCCAGCGATACAATTAAATCCGGCTGTTTGTCATTGTTAATATCTGTCCAGGCTGCGTTAGTAACAAAGCCAACGTCAGCCAGTCCTTTTGCAAGTGTGGCAGTTACATTTTTAAAATGCCCCGTTCCATCATTTTGTAAGAGACAGGAAGCCGGAATTTTTCCATAAGCAAATGGTGTAGTACGGGCACCAATAAAAAAATCAATAAAACCATCCTTATTAAAATCGCAGGGCTTAATGCAGGATTGCGTAAGATAAATACCGGGCATTGCTTCAGCCAGTTTATTGAACTTGCCTTTTCCATCATTCAGATAAATTCCTGGTTGGCGCCATGCTTCGTTTCCATAATATTCATTACCGCCGCTTGCAACGGCAAGGTCGGGATAACCGTCATTATTTACATCTGCAAAACAGGCATCCACATCCTCATAATTACTATCCAGGTCAAATGCAGGCTGTACAGACCTGCTGAATGTTCCGTTAAGATTTTGTAAAAACAAAACACTTTTTTTACCCCTGGAACTTCCCAGGTATATATCATCCAGCTTATCGCCATTCACATCAGCCACAGCAAGCGCAGGCCCTTCGCTGCCAAACATACGAGGTAATAAAAATTCCCGGTTAAATTCATTGAAGTCATTTTCAACATGCACGTAATCAACTTTGGTAGCTGCGGTAATATCAGCCATGGCCCTGCCTTGCTGCTTATAAAATGCAGTGACCATTTTATAATCAAATGCAGGTAACCCTTTTTTCCAGACGGCATTCATATCCTGTTTGGCTGTATCGTATTGCAGCGCCTGGAAAGTATTATCCGGCCATATTAACACAATTGAATCTGGCAAAACAGTACCGAAGCCAATATGCAGTGGCGTTTCCATAGAAGACATGAAACCTCTAACAACCGATTTTTCTGCATAAATGATTTGGTTTTTGCTGAATACAAAACATTTTGCCCCTAATGCATTTACGTTTTGAGGCGCACCATTTAGTTTTAAATTAATGCTGTGATTTTTTGTTGCAGCTTTATTTTCATATACCAGTACCGGATCCCAGATATTATTTACCACAATATCCAGGTCGCCATCATTATCCAGGTCGGCATAAACGGCCCCGTTACTAAACGAATTGGGGTTGCCCTGTATATTATTACTTACATCCTCAAATTTCACATCTCCTTTGTTTTTAAAAAACCGGTTCGGTAATTTTATCTCTGGAAATTTATTGATGATAGCCAGATCATTCCCGTCGAGTGTTTGATTTTGTAATTTATCCTGCACTGCATCATTAACCATGAAGCTGATATAATCAATATCATTTAGCCTTTTAGGAATTCCATTGCTGACAAAGAGATCCTTCATGCCATCATCATCAAAATCCATCCACAGGCTGCTCCAGCTCCAGTCGGTTGCATATATTCCGCTGTAAAAGCCAGTCTCCGAAAACATGCCGTTACGCTGGTTCAACTGCAGGTTATTTCTTGAATACTGGTGGTTGTATCCAAACTTTATTTTTTCCAGGCTGGTTTGATATTCATCTTCGCCCAGGGAACGTTTCGATATCACCGGATCATAGGGCATCATATCCATTGAAATTACATCGGGGTACGCATCATTGTTTACATCGGCTACATCCACACCCATGCTGAACTGGCTCGTATGCATCATGTGGTTACTCAACTCATCTTTAAACGTGCCATTTTTCTGGTTGATATACAGGTAATCATTTTCATGAAAGTCGTTACCTACGTAAATATCAGGCCAGCCATCTAAATCAATGTCGGTGATGGCAATGCCCAAACCATAACTTATTTTACTGCTGATGATGCCGGATTGTTTTGTGAAATTTGTAAAGTGCCCATTATCATTTTTAAAAAATTGATCTCCGGCCAAACTATCATAAGTGTTTAAAAAATTGGCTCTGGGTGCAAAATTTCCATTGTGATTTACAGAATGATTCAATAAAAACATATCCAGATCACCATCATTATCAAAATCAAAAAATGCCGCCTGGGTGCTGAAACCGGAAAAACCCAATCCGTATTTTTCTGTTTCATCGGCGTATGCCGGTATGTTGTTTTTTATACCAGTGCAAACCAGTAATTGGTTACGTCCCTTCAGTACTTTAAAATTACCAACCCGGCAGATGTACAGATCAAGCATGCCATCGTTATTAATATCCACCACACTTACACCCGTGCTCCACGAACTGTCAACCGGTATCTGTGCCTGTTTTGTTACCTCTTTAAACTGCATGTTGCCTTCATTCAGGTACATGCTATTCTGCACCTGGTTGCCTGCAAAAAAAAGATCTGTTTTTCCATCGTTATTAAAATCGCCTGCGCCAACGCCTGCACCATTGTAATAGTACATATACTTAAGCATATTAAATTCGGGAGTAGGTTTTAAATTATTTACAAAATGCAGGTTGGTTTTAGTATCATTCAATACTTTAAATAAAGGAGCAGCCAAACGAGACGATGATTGTTTACAACCTGTACATAAAATTGCACAACCTGTTACCAAAACAATAAAAATATACCTGTTTAATTTTATCCTGTACACCGTTTCTTTTTTATTTTTTTAAATGTTGAACCAGTTTATTCTTTAACTCATATAAAACCGGTAATTCATTATTCTGCAAAAACAATACGGCAGTATTACCTTTCCGCTTTAATAAAACAATATCTCTCGTCTGTGCCGGCAATTCAATACCGCTGTGGTTTTGAGCCAGTACAGAAAAATTTCCTTTCCCATCGTTAATCAAAACATCGCCGTCGCTTGCATCTAAACGCCCCATCTGCGGTTGAAATCCAAACTCATTACCGCCAACAACTAGATCAATAAACCCATCATAATTAACATCAACAGGCAATATTGCCTTTATGGAAGATAACTGAATTTGCGCAGGCAGGTTTTGTATTTTAAAAACGCCCTTCCCCTGATTAACAGCAATACATGATGAAGCATAATTGATTTGCTTAACAACTGCGTCTTTTAATTTTTCAACGCCAAACAGCTCCTGTATATCTTTCTTTGCATACGCTGCATTATGCAGGTTTTGTTTTTTTAAAAAAGGTAATTGGCTTTCCAGTTCTGTTTTCATAAAGACAGGTTTATCTTTTCCACCAATACTCCGGGTAATGATCTTGTCTATCTGCCCGTTGTTATCAAAATCCTTTAAAAATAATTTCACCCGATTTTCTTTATCAGGTTTCAGGTAAAAATTTTCTCCCAGGTTCCCCAATACCAAGTCCTGCTTACCATCCCCGTTTATATCAGCAACAGCTACAGTTTGCCACCAACCTGAATATGCCGAAAGATTTGTTTCCCAGGCCACAAAACTCTTACCGGTATATTTAAAAATCTTAGGGCTCATCCATTCTCCTGTAATTATCAATTCAGATTTCTGATCTCCATCCATGTCAGCCCACGCTGCTCCTGTAAGCATTCCTGCATCGGTAATACCTTTGCATTTATCTGTAGGCATATCACTAAAATTCCCCTTGCCATCATTAATATAAATATGGCTTTGTGCTGTTGTTCCATAACTGCCACTTACAAAACCGCCGCCCATAAAGAGGTCCGTGTCGCCGTCTCCATCAAAATCATAAGCAGTTGCTATGCTGATATTATCTTTATTGGATGGGAAAGATGCCGTTGACAAAACAAAATCTCCCTTTCCATCGTTTTTAAATAACCGGTGTTGTAACTCACGGCTGAATGGGGCAGCCATATTACCTCCCGAACAAACCAGCAGGTCTGTATCTCCGTCCTGGTCGCAATCAAAAAATAATACAGCAGCATCAACAAAGCCTGTTAATGGTATAAAAGCAGGTTCTTGCTTTTTTATAAAATTTCCTGAAATATCCTGCACATATAACTGGCCTTGTTTTGCTACTGTTCCGCCAATGTAAATATCATCCAGCCCATCATTGTTAACATCAGCAACTGCAGCTTTTGGCCCTTCGTGTGACTGCATTTTTAAAATTCCACGTTCACTGTAAAAATCAGTAAAATCATCGTCAACATGTTTCTCAAATTTTACTGGAACGTTTTGAAACAAAGGCCCGACAACTGCTGTTTCGGCAGCAACAATTTTTTCAGCATTAAAGGCTTGAGAAAATACAAGCTGTTTATTTATCTCCGGATGCATAGTTTTTGTGCAACTATGGTCTGGCCAGATGATCAGCAATGAATCGACCTGCGTTGCGGTACCTATGCCAATGAGCAGGTGGTAATCAACAGATGACTGAAACCCACGGCTGGGAATTACTTCTCTGCTTAAAATTTCAGTGCCCTTATAGATGAATATTTTACTTCCAACAGCAAAAGTATTTTTATCAGTACCTTTTAAAGAAAGGCTTATAAAATTGTTTTTGTTTTGCTCCCTGCTGTTATTTCTGAAAACAAATGCAGGCTCGTTTACATTGTTTACCACAAGGTCCATATCACCATCATTGTC
>JBKJLT010000551.1:0-7362 GCA_046596765.1 Ferruginibacter sp.
AACGGCATTATTGGTTGTTCTATAAATTCCATCACTCATGGCCGCAAGCAGCACATTTGGGTTTGATGGATCCTGTATAAGTTTAAAAGCTGAAATTTGTTGGCTTGTGTTAAATGACAGCCCTGTTACATTCCAGGTATTTCCCCCATCTGTTGATTTAAAAAGCCCGGCACTCCAGCGGATATATCCAAAAGCAGGAATAAACCAGGCAGGCCCATTATCACTATCACCATCACCGGTAAGCACATAAATTTCGTTGGGATTGCTTTGGTTTACAACAATGCTTGCAACACCTAAAGAGGCAAGTTCATCAGAAAAAGGTGAATAGGAAGCCCCGCCGTTTGTAGTTTTCCATACGCCGCCAGCCAAGGTTCCAACATAAAAAGTATTAGCATCGGTAGGATGAAAAGCAAAACAGGTAACTCTGCCAATACCGGTGTGAACTGCATTATTATTAATATCAACCACATCATTCAGGGTAATATTTGTCCATCCTCCATAAAATAAATTTTCAGTATTAACAGATGCTTTTTCTTTTTTTTGATTAAGAATTGCTTCAAAAACTTTTGCCGCTACATTTGTTACCTGATTGTTTTCATCAAGCCTTCCTTCGTTATACCATAACCATCTTGCCCACATTTTTTGCTCATGTGCCAGTTTTTTCAGTTCATTATTATTTTTAGCCAATGGTATTTGTTGGGTGTAATAATCTAAAACTGTTTTTTTAATAAAACCAAAATCGGTGCTTGTACCCAATTGTTGTTGTAATAAATTTTGTGCATACAAATTATTACAAAGTAAAATTATCATCCAAACAAAAAACAGTACATTAATTTTTTTCATACAAAACTGATAATTGCTTATTAAATTAATTCTTTTCTATCTGGTTAACTCTTTTTTTCAACGCTTCAATTGCTTTGTTCTGGTCAATTATATACAAACTCAACTCTTCTATTTTTTCCATCATTTTTCGTTGTAAGTCTCCAAGCATTTGACCATCTTTTTCAATTTCTTTGGCCGAAGGGATATTTGGCAAATGCTTATTTTCTTTTACGAATTGTTCCAGTTCGTTTAGCGAAAGTTTTTTGTAGTTATTCTCAAAAACATAATCGGGCCAGGCATTTTTTAATTGTACCCTTACCTCTTCGCTGATTATTTTACCAAACACTCTTAATTTATAACCGGTTCCTAAATTTAGATTTTCATTATCAAGATTGCTGCTTCCCATATACACAGTTCCGTCGTTTCTGTTAACAGCAAACTGCCAGGCGCTGCCATAAATGCCAAAGAGATTATCTGTATATTGGCCAATAAAACCTGCCTCTGCGTTTAAAGAATTATTAAACCACAAACCCGAGGTTATTCCATTATGTCGTAAGCGCATTCTGCCATTTACGTCAAGCTTATAATTTGGCGAAGCAGTACCTACACCTAAATTGCCAGCCTGATCTATTGTTAGCGTATTACCGAGCCCGCCGTAGCGAAATAAATTCGCTTTGCCAGCATCTGCATACCAGTTCCAGCCGCCGTAGGCATTGGCGTTTCTGTCGTAAAACTGAAAACCAGCGTTATTACCTTTTGTAAATGCAGCACCCAAAACGCCTAAGCTGCCACCAATGTTAACTGACTCTGAAAAATCGTTGGTTAAAAATCCAATATTTCTTGTAACATTATCAACATCCATTATTGTTGCGTTGTTTGGCGTGTATTGAAGTTTAAAATGATCACTTCCCTGCATACCTAAATCCCAGTTAACCGTTCCTGAGGTTTTAAACCGAAGTGTTGAGTAGTTTGATGAACCATTTTTATTCAATCTTAAAACTGCATTATCTCCTGCACTTCCATTTATTTCAATATCTGCTGTACTAAAGGCAGTTGATTTTATTTCTAACATAGAGCCAGGTGCATTTGTGCCTATACCAACATTACCATTTGCTTTTACCCTCATTTTCTCTGTAAAACCATTTGTATAATTATCGTAACCAAAAGTTATATCTGCCTGGTTATAATCACTGTTTATTCTTAACTCATTTCCAAAAACACCAAAGCCTGCATCGCCGGTAGCACCATGATATAAAGAGATTTTTTTACCTATTGAAGTTGCAAAAGACAGTGGTGAAGTAGGATCAGTAATACCTATACCCATTTGTGCATTCTTTACATCAAAACCCATTCGCCAATTACCGTTTCCATAAAAACCATAGGTACTATCGTTTACCATACCAATAAAAGCAGCTTCGGTGTTATCTGCTTTATTGTGCCAGATACCTGCAGTAGCAATAGGCCCATTATCTCTTAATCGCATTCTGCCATTTACATCTAAAATGTAAGCGGGTGCTTGTGTGCCTATTCCCAATCTTCCATTTAAATCTAAAGTCATTAAAGGATTACTGTTATTGGTATAAAAATGAAGGTTGTGGTTAGACCTTGTACCCAACCATCCACCAATGGCACTTACATAAGTACCTACCTGTACATTGTTTGTAAGGTCGCTATGAATAATGCCGTAACCAGCACTGTTTACCTGCAATTTATAAACAGGTGAAGTTGTACCAATGCCTACGTTTTGGGATTGGGCAATAAATGAAATTGAAAAGAATATTAAAGTAGTGATGATTGATTTCATAATATTTTATTTTAAATTATTTGTTTTGTGTGCCACGAACCAAGCCGCAAGATTATTTTTTCTCAGTCATTTGCTATACCAATGCCGTCAGGATTTTTTTTATTACTAACTGAGTTTAAGGTTTTTTAAAATTGTTTCGTAAGCCGTTTCTATTTTAATGTTAATTGATTTGTGCTTAATGTTACTGATGTCAATTGCATTATTACCTGGTTTAAGTTTTACTTTTTTCAGCGTTTCGCAACGCTCATTCTGCAGTATGCCAAACATGTCTTCATCCGTTTTATAGGGTATGTAAATATTTAACCAGTCGCCCTGGTTTTGCTTTTCTACCTCAATCATTATCTCTTTGGTCATATTGATAGTGCTAAAGTAGGATAAGCATAGGTGGCTTTATACCCATAAAAAGCGGTTGGGTGTTACAGGTAAGAATTCGGTATCAGCGGCTGAGAATTAGGAGTTAGCCCAGTTTTATTTTTTGCAGGAATTCGGATTTTTTGCGGCGGCTTATTTCTACCTTATGGCCCTGCTGCAGCAGCACATAATCGCCATTGCTGCTTTGTACAGCCTCTACATACCGGAGGTTTATAAGGTGCGACTGATGTACCCTGAAAAAATTACAGGCAGATAACTGTTCTTCAAATTCCTTTAAAGTTTTACTTACAATAATTTTGGGCCTGTTTGTAAAATAGAAGTGAGAGTAGTTATTATGTGCTTCAATACGGATAATATCCACGGTACTTACAAGCAGTAACCCATTAACACTGGCAAGGCTTATTTTGTGTAACGGTGTTTGATTTGCTTTGCTTTTTAATGCCGCCTTTTGCAAACATTTCTGTAAAGCATCATACACATCCTGCGGCGAAAGGGGCTTTACCAAATAATCAATAACAGATGCTTTTAATGCGGGTAAGGCGTATTTTTCGTGTGCTGTGGTAAAAATTACATCAAAGCTCCGTTCCGGAAAATGCTTCAATAAATCCAGGCCATTCATTTCAGGCATTTCCACATCTAAAAAAACCACATCGGGTTTCAATCGTTCAATTTCTTCAATAGCCACAGATGCTTTTATAGTGCAGCCACAAATTTGTACCTGCTGTACAAATTTTTTTTTCAGCATGGCTGTCAATGCATCAACCGCATTTTGTTCATCATCAATTATGTAGCAACTGAGCATAAATTATTGTATTTGTAGTGGTAAAGTAATAATTACTCTTGTACCCGCCGCCTGGCCGTTTTCAATTTTATCTTCAACAACAAGGCCTGCATATTGTTTTGTGGTTTGCATAAGGCGGCTTATGCGTTGCTGGGTAATATCTATACCCAGCGGTTTATTGCCGGTTATGTCATTTTCATTTTTTACATTGCGCCCAACTCCATCATCATCAATAATACAAACAAGCTGATTATTTTCCGCTTTCACTTCAACCAACAGGTTGCCTTTAGCTTCTTTTTTATTAAGACCGTGCCAGATAGCATTTTCAATAAAGGGCTGCATAATTAACGGGGGTAAAAGAACAGACTGCTGTTTAAGATTTTCATCAATTTTAATCACATAATCAAAACGGCCATTGCTTCGGCGGTGCTCCAGTTCAATATATAGTTTCATTACGGCTATCTCTTCTTTAAGGGGTATGGTTTCTTTTCTTGAATTTTCCAGTATTGCCCTTATCAGCTTTGCAAACCTGGCCAAATATTCTGCTGCATCTTCTTCCTTATTTTCCCAAATGTATTTTTGTACAGAGTTTAGGGAGTTAAAAATAAAATGCGGGTTCATCTGGCTTCGGAGCATTTTTGTTTCAAGCTCGGCCATGGTTTTATTTAAAGCAGTTTTTTGTTTTTCCTCTTCTTTTATTCGTGTTATATTTCTTATGGCAACTAAAACCACAGCAATTATAAACAGCAAGGCAGTTAATGGCCAAAACCACCAGCGTTGCCAAAAAGCAGGTTTTATTACAAATAAAAACGAAGTTGCTTCGCTCTTTGTGTTATTTCTTTTATTGCTTACAAACAATTTAAATTTATATGTACCAAATTTCAGGTTTTTGTAGTTAATGGTTCTGTTATCGTTTCCATTTACCCAGTCTTTATCCAGTCCTTCCAGGTAATACCAGTATTCTATTTCGCCAGGATGGTTAAACTCTATGGCTGTAAAATCAAAGCTTATTTCATTTTGAGTATGAGCAAGTATTAAGGGTATTATTCCACAACTATCTTTATTGTAAAAAACATTTTCGTTAGCTACTTTGCAGGCAACTATTTGAGCAGTTGGTATGTTGTAGGCAGCCAAAGAAGCTGCGTTAGAATTAAAAATGGTAAAGCCGCCTTCGTGTCCTTGAAAAACCAAATCGTTCTTTACGGATAAACTCTGATTGTGCGAAAAAACGTTAAACTCTGGCCGTAAACTGTTACTCGTTACTTTTTTTGTGGCCGTATTAAAATTAAACACATCTGCATTTCCCCGGCACCATAAATTATTATACTTGTCTTTTATAATTGAGTATATATAAGCCGACTTAAGGCCGCTGGAAATATCGTAATTGATAAATTTATTTTGTGATTGAATATAACAGGTCAATCCCGCCATGGTGCCTACCCAAATAGAATCGGTTCCGGTTATTGCTACAGAGCTGCATCTGTTTAGTGTTGAGTAAGAGCCTGTAAACTGCTGCCTGTGTGCTGTGTATTTTTTTTGGGTGATATTAAAACTAAAAAGGCCGTACTTAATACTTGCCAACCATAAAGTGCTATCGGTTGATTTTATTAATCCGCTTGTATAAAAATCTTCGGCGAAAGACTTTCTTTCTACATCAGTTCCTGAAAAATTCACGTCATATTCTTTCAACCGGTTGGCTTTAACATCCAGAAATATCAACCCTTTTTCTGCCCCCAGCCATAAGTTACCGTCTTCATTTTCGTAAATAATTTCAACTTTATTTTTTACCTGCACCGTCTTCAATACCCCTTTTTTTGCTGAAATAAAATCCAAAGCTGAATCCCGTGATGCAACTACTGTTCCATTTTTCAACTGTATAATATCAGTATATTTTTTTGACTTTCCTGCATGTGTAGTATTCCACTCATTTATTATTTTTTTAGTTGCGGCATCGTACAGCATAATTCCATTATAAGGTTTCCAGGGTATCAACCACATTAAATTGCTGCCAGGTTTTTTATCTGCAATTACTTTTCTTACAAACACATTACTGTTATTAGTAAGCAACTGTGGCAGTATAAATGATTGATGTTGCTGACTATTCATATCAAGTTTGCAAAGTCCACGTTCGGTGGCTATCCATAATATTTTATTGTTGCTGTATAAATTATATATAATGGCCGGTGGAAACCCGTCAGGATTTGTTTCTGTTGACTGCCATTCATAAACAAAAGTCTTTTTTAGTTTATCAAACAGCAATAATTTTTTATCGTGGGTGCCGCATATTAGTTTTTGATTACCAAAGGCGGCATCAAAATTTTGTACGCACATTAATTCGTTAATAGTTTTTTCGTGCAGTTTTCCTTCACCGGTTGAATAAATTTCTTGTGAACCATCTTTATTGATTACCAGTAATCCCTCATCTGTTGCTATCCAAATTTTTTCATCAGAAAAAACAGCATCCATAAAGTGTGAGGTTTTGGGAATTTTCGGTATCGGGATTTCAGTATAAGTATCGGTGACACTATTATATTTAAAAAGCCCATTACCCCTGGTACCAATTATGTAGGCACTCTGCCCGGCATTTACAATGAACTGTGGATTGGCAATTCTTTTTAATGATGTTTTGTAATACTTCTTTGTAACTGCATCAACCTTTGTCAGGCCATCTTCAGCCGCTACCCAAATTATATTTCCAGCACCCTTACAAAGAGCTGCTTTATATAAAATCTGAATATCATTTCGTTCATTAACATACTTAAACCTATCCTGTACAGCATCATAATAACAAAGCCCCCATTCGGTAGTGACCCATAAAATTTGTTGGTCGTCAATCAATAAATCTGTAACCCAAATGCTACGCAAGCTATTGCTATCAGCAGGATTGTGTGTATAGTTTTTAAAGTGCAGTCCATCAAAGCGACTGATGCCATTGTGCGTGGCCAGCCATAAAAAGCCGTACTTATCTTGTACGGTTTTTAAAACCACATTGTCTGATAAGCCTTGCTGTGTGTTGTAGGTTTCAAAATTTAAATTGTATGAAGAAGAAACCTGCGCCGCTGCTGTATGCACAAAAAAATGCAAGCCTGATAAAAAAAGAAAAATTCCTGTGCGCTTCATCAAAAGCAATATAATTAAATTAACCCCGCTTCATCACTATTTTTTCATTTACATCGGCGATTACCTGTTTTTTAAAGTCAAGTAGTTTTGGATAATCTGAAGCCTTAATTACCCGGTCTTTTATCTGCAGCATAGCATAAGAACTAAGTGTGTGGGTTGCCGCATCCCAGGTATAGGTACAAGTGTACACAGCAAATGGAAAACTTACCAATTTATTTTTGGGTAAATTTTCCATAGTATATTCTGCCGGAAATTTATACAGCGTGGTATCAAAAATCTGGTAAGGATAAGTAAAATAATAATCAGCTTTTCTTTTCTCATATTCCGGAATCTCTTCCTCAAAAATGGGATAAAGCCTTGCTTCAAAAAAAAGTTTACTGCCTGCATTAAAGGAATAAATTTTTTCGTAGTCCATGGTTGCAGATACCAGGTAAGGATTGGCTTTGTCTTTTGAATTGCTGAT
>JBKJLT010000180.1:0-3526 GCA_046596765.1 Ferruginibacter sp.
CAATATTTAATGGGACAATTATGAAACGATTATTAATTATTTTATTGTGGTTACCGGTATTAGCCTTTGCTCATGGAGATGATGGCCACGGCGATGCAAAGAAAGCAGGTGCTACTGCTACCAGTTATTTTTCTTCAGAGGCATTTTCTGATAAATATGAGTTGCTGGTAAAATACAGCGCACTTACCCCGGGAAAAGAAGCCATGCTCAAATTATTTATCAGCGAATACAATAGTAATAAGCCGCTTGATACTGCCGGTTTAGTAATTACCGTTGCCGGAAACCCCAATATAAAAGTAACAGTAACCCGGCTTGATAAGGGAGTGTATGAACTGAAAACAATATTCCCTGAAAAAAAAGCATACAGTTTAGTAGCAGATATTAATAGTGCTGCCGGTGCCGATTTAATACAGGTAAACAATATTGAAACAGGAAAAGAACTGGCAGTAGCCGAAACTAAACAGGAACCACAAGCACCCTGGTATAGCAGCAATTGGTTTTTTGGATTGATGGGATTATTGATTGGAGTTATAGTTATGTTTTTCATCAATAAGAAAAGAAACAGAAAAATAACCACGATCACAATATTCCTTCTTTGCATACTGCCCACAGCAACTTACAATCCATTATTTGCACACGAAGGAGAAGATCACGGAGATGGAAAAAATTCAAAATCGGGTGGCTCATCTACCACTTTTATTATAGAAAAAGAAACACAGTTCCTGTTTAACATTCTTACGCAAAAGATAGGTGCCGGCGATTTTAATGAGTCAACCGTTTTGCTTGGAACTGTAACGGCTGCACCACAGGGAAGGGCTGTAATACAATCGCCGCAAACCGGAAAAATTGTTGCATTGAGGGTAACACCCGGTCAGCAGGTTGGCCGTGGACAGGTGCTTGCAGTGGTGGAGCAACAGGTAGATGCTGGTACACAAATCAGTATTATTTCGCAACGCAATACGGTAAATGCAGAGTATGAAGCTGCCAAAGCACAATATGAAAGATTAAAAACCATTGAAGACATTGCAGCCAAAAAAGATGTAACCGAAGCAAAAGCACGGTTCGAAAGTGCAAGAAAAAACAAAGAATTATTTGATGCTAATGGCGGAAGAAATGTTGGAAGTACAAAACTGGTAACTCTTACATCTCCAATTAATGGGGTGGTAGGTACTTTCAATTATTCAATTGGGGCCGTAGTAAATACTGGTGAAACCTTGTTTGAAGTTACCAACCTGAACCAGGTGTTTGTAGAAGCACAAGTGTTTACTGCTGATGTGGCCAAACTGAAATCTGCTACTTCTTTTACAGCTAACTCAAATGCTGATACGCTGAGTTACAAACTTAAAATGACAAGCACCGCACAAACTGTAAATGCAGACAATCAATCGCAGAAAGTTGTATTTGAAATTTTGAATCCCAACAGCCAGTTTAAAATTGGAGAGAACATCAATGTAAGAATGACGGGGAATGATGTTATCCGGCAGGTGGTAATACCTAATGAAGCTATTACTGATGTGAATGGCAAGTCTGCCATATTTATAAAAGACAAAGCCGAGCAATACAGCATCAGCTTTGTAGTAAAAGGACAAAGCAATGATAAATTCACCGTAATAAATAAAGGAACGGAAGATGGCGAACGGGTGGTAACTACCAATGTTTATCAAATGAAAATGATATACCTCAATCAATAATTTAAAACAATAATTAACATGAAAAAAATTCTGGTTACACTATCAACTATCTTTTGTAGTATAGCTGCTTTCTCTCAAATGAATAATGAAGAAGCTGTAAAGCAAGTACTGAACAATTACAAAAAAGCAATTGAAAAATTAGACACTGCCGGCGTTGTAACCCTGTTTGTGAAAGACTGCAAAGTGTATGAACAGGCTAAAGATGAAGGAACAATTGGTCATTATCTTGAGCATCACCTCGGCCCCGAATTAAAAGCATTCAGGTCCTTTACTTTCAGTGATTATAAAGCGGAAGTAACTCTTGCCGGTAATTACGCATTCAGTACGGAAACCTATTTGTACACCATTGTACTGGCAAAAGACGGAAGCATAATTAAAAGCCAGGGTGTAGCTACTTCGGTATTAAAGAAAACAAAGGATGGGTGGAAGATTGTGCAAACACATTCTTCTTTTCGCAAAGTAAAAAATTAAATCATCATAAATTAAAGACAAATGAAACAAGTAAAAGGAATTCTATTAATGGCAATGGCAATAGTTTGCTTTAGCTCAGTAAATGCACAGTCCTCTAAAACTAAAGTTAAAGCAGGCAATGTTGCAGTTGCTGATACAGTTTATTACTGCCCCATGAAATGTGAAGGGGATAAAACATATAGCAAAGCAGGCAAATGCCCTGAATGTAAAATGAAGTTAAAAGCAAAAGTAAATGATGTTGTAAAAGATCAGTATAAATGCCCCATGAAATGTGAAGGCGATAAAACCTACAGTAAAGCAGGCAAATGCCCTGTATGTAATATGGCATTAAAAAAAGTAAACACTGAAAAAGCAGAAGAAAATCACGACGGGCACAATCATAATTAAATCAATAATAAAACAAATAAAAAAATGAAACAGGTATTAAAAATTACAACGGCTGTTATTGCCATCGGCACTATCGCATTTTTATCGGCATGCAATAACAATGCAGCTACAGAAAAAACAACAGTAACAGACAGTACAGCAACCACCGGCGAACATGCACATCAATACCGCTGCCCCATGAATTGTGAAAAAGGAAAAACGTATGACAAGGAAGGTAACTGTCCGGTATGTGGTATGAAGCTGGAACATTTTGATGGCGTTGATAATGGCCTTATTTATAAAATGGAATTTGCTGCTGCTCCCGGCCAGGTAGAAGCTGGCAAAGCTGCTGTGTTAACCTTCACGCCAAAAGTGGTGGGCAAAGAAACTGAAGCAGTGCCGCTGGATGTGCAACACGAAAAGAAAATCCATTTAATAGTGGTAAGCAACGGCCTCAGTTATTTTGAACATATCCATCCCGATTATCAGGCTGATGGTTCTTACAAAATAACGGTATTGGAAAATGGTAAATCATACAGCAATGGTCCCGGCAAAAATGAAACCCGTTTTGCAAATGGTGGAGACTATACTTTGTTTGCAGATTACATGCCAAGCGGCGGAAGCCACCAGGTAGAAAAAATTGGATTAAATGTGAAAGGCACAGCAAAAGCACCTGTTAATTACAATGCAAATAAATTAACAGGCACATCAGACAACTTCACCGTAACACTGCAGGCAACAGGCGGAAAATTAATTACCGGCGCACAAATGCATATTGCAGGTGAGCTAACACAAAATGGTAAGGCCGTTGATGTTAATACACTGGAAAACTATCTTGGTGCAAAAGCCCACATGGTAGTGGTTAGTTTGAATGATAAGGAATACCTGCATGTGCATCCGGATGTAAGTGCCGGCAAATTTGATTTACATACAACATTTAAAAAGCCCGGCATTTATCGTGGCTGGATTCAGTTTCAAAGTGCCGGAAAAGTGCATAC
>JBKJLT010000234.1:0-11299 GCA_046596765.1 Ferruginibacter sp.
GAGAAAAAAACATCGCCCAATTCGTCTTCCATTTTGTTTATATCGCCCGATTCTATTGCTTCAAAAAGCTCTGCTTTCTCTTCTTCTACCTTTTCCCAAACCTGTTCTTTGGTATCCCATTCAAAGCCAACCTGCTTTGCTTTTTCCTGCAGGCGCATGGCTTTAACCATCGAAGGAAGCGCCTTTGGCACACCACTTAAAACTGAGATTTTGCCTTCCTTTAATTTTAATTTTTCCCAGTTCTTTTTTACATCTTCTTCGTCATTCACGTGGGTAAGTCCTGAGCCTGCCGGAGGATAAATATGCGGATGCCGGTGAATCAGTTTTTCGCAAACACCGTTTATCACTTCATCTAAAGTAAATTGATTTTGCTCTGCCCCTATTTTTGCATAAAAAATCAGGTGCAGCATCAGGTCGCCCAATTCTTCTTTAATGCCTTGCCAGTCGTTACCGGTGATAGCATCTGCCAGTTCATAGGTTTCTTCAATGGTAAGCTGTCGGAGCGTTTGTATGGTTTGCTTTTTATCCCAGGGGCATTTTTCACGAAGCTCATCCATAATTTTTACCAGGCGCTCAAAAGCAGTATTTTCTAAAGACATAAATTTTATAGTTTAAACATAGAGAAAAATATAAACACAAAAAACAGTAACGTTATGATAATAAAAAGCAGAAAACAGAAAATGAAAAATTTAAGAATTGTTTTGCCTCTGCTTTGCTTATAAAAATTACGCATGGCTTTGTACAGGTAGAAAAAAATCCCAAAGCTGAGCACCACTTCTATAAACTTAATAAAACCCCAATGTAATGAGTTGTTAAGCTGGCTGAGGCTAAATATTACCAGCATAGCAATAAAGCTGAAAATATAAAAGTGCAGACTAAATATGCCATGATTAACGTAATAATAATTTTTTCTGCGGATGTAAAGCAGTTTGAGTATACCTGCAAACAGCGGTAACAGGATAAACAACATTTGGGGCAGGCTGTGTAACAATATGCTTGAGAAAGTGCTTAACATTTCTTGTTTACGGCCCTTAAATTTTTCGTTTATTTCAATGCTTTTATAAACCAGTTGCCGTTCAAACCAATTATGTTTCTTTTTACCCGATCGCAGCAGTGAATCGTACCCGCCCCTGGATTTATACTTTCCCGGTGTAAACTGAAAATTGCTCTGCTTGACAGAACTGTCGAAATATTTTTTAAATTCAGCGCTTGTCATGGATAATTCCGGCTTACCATTTCTTTTATTCTCATTTTTTATGAATGCATCAAATGCAGTTGAGTCCATATCTACTATCTGAGCATAAGATTTACCATTCATATCCAGGGTTACAAATGAGTCAGCAGGTACTTTAAAAACAGAAAAAAATATTAAAAAGAAAATAGCCGATGTAAATACATACATGCGTATGGGGTTGATGTAGCTTGCCCTGCGGCCTATCATATATTCCTTAGATAAAAAACCCGGTTTTGTTAACAGGTATTTAAGGCTGCTGAAAAACTTACCGTCAAAATGGGTTATGTCCTGAAAAAAGTGAGTAATCAGGTGCAACACAGTCTCCTTGGGTTCAATATTTTCCTGGCCACAACGATGACAGAACCTGCCTTTAACAGCGATATTGCAATTAAGGCAGTTTCTTTCTTTTCTTTCCTTAAGACGGCTCATGTGCGTTAATTTTGTTAAAAATAATAAAGTTTATGGGCTTATAGGTTATTGGTATAATTTAGGCTAATAAAAAGATAGATTAACTTTGTAATTGAAAAAAGAAAAATGATAAAACCTGCCGTTCTCTTATTGTTAGCCTTTACAACCGCATTAAACCTTAAAGCACAATATTATTATAATGATATTGTAAACAACAAACAGGTGATGGCGGAACTTGCCAGGCTGAAGGCAAAAAAAATAAATGGCGTTAAGGTTATTTCTCTTGAAGCTAACGGCGAAGAGAGCGAAGGGTTTACATGCCAGAAAAAAATTAACAGGGATTTTACGGAAGTGGAAATTTATACATCAACCGATGAATCTTATCCCAACACTTTTACTTCTTATTTTACCAAAATGGGACAGTTGCAGAGAACAGTTGACTCATCTGAAGCTGGTGCTACCACCATATATTATAGCTATGATGCCGCAGGCAGACTCTCCGGTGTCAATTCGTCAAAACATTTTGCAACAGATGATGATGCAGGAGTTGTTGTTGAACAGCATTTGTATACATACAACGAAGCAGGCGTACTGGAAAAAATGACAATGGTTAAAAACAACCGCGATACTACTTTATACATTTTTCAGGCAGATGAAAGTGGCAATGTTGGGATTGAAAAGAATTCAAGAACAGGAGAAGATTATTATTATTACTACAACAGCAGAAACCAGCTTACCGATATTGTACACAAATACAGTTATCAAAAAAAACTTTTTCCGGAATATGCATTTGAGTACGATAATGCGGGCCAACTTATAAAGATGATTACAACCGAAAAAGAAGGAGCTTACTATTTTATCTGGCGCTACGATTATGAAGATGGCCTGCGGATTAATGAGCGCTGCTATGCCAAAGAAGGGAGGATAATGGGATCGGTAGAGTATAAATACAAATAGATAATATCAACAATTGAAAATAAAAAAAGCGACAGAAATTTGTCGCTTTTTTTATTTGTACTCGGGAACGGAATTGAACCGTCACGGCCCTTACGGACCACAGGATTTTAAGTCCTGCGTGTCTACCAGTTCCACCACCCGAGTAGATGATCATCTACTCTTGCAAAAGAGTACTGGCTTTAGAAAAAAAATCCCGACAAGTCGGGATTAATTTTTGAGCGGAAGACCGGGCTCGAACCGGCCACCTCGACCTTGGCAAGGTCGCGCTCTACCAAATGAGCTACTTCCGCAATAATGATAAGAACTCTGCTTATTTTTCGGAGGGCCCGTCCGAAAGATTTCATCCGGGCGGGCAAAAATAAGCGTTGTATTGTTACAATAAAAATTTTATTTGTAAGTTGGATTATACAGTGTATTTGACGGTATTTCCACATTAGGTTTACCCTTGTATCTGTGGGTGTACAAGTTATAACATCCACCCAAAATAAAAGCAAGCACTAAGAATACCTGGCAAAACCAGATAAACCGTGATGTGGATACCCAGTTGTGTGTAAAATCCTTGTGACTGTTGTCGTCTATAACTTCCTGATTCATTTTATTGAAATTTGCTTTGCAAAAATAAGGTGTAAGTGTTAAAAAAAATTATTTACTATCAATAATTTCTGAAAAGGTTTTTTTCTTTTTTATAAAATAGTCCCAAACAACCGGGCCATTGTACCAGCCATGAAGCTTTCCCGTGTTTTTTAGCGGAAAAACAGATCGCTTTTTTTTGAATAGCAGCCAGCCACTAAAATGCAAATGCGCTTTACATATTGAAAAAAAGTAGCCACCATCGCCACTTAACAGACCCCGCCATGCCGATAATGCATCCAGCAGCATACGGAGAGGAAGTTTCCATAACGCTACTCCAACAGGAAGATTTTTCGCCAGCATGATGAGGTTATTTCTGAAATTAAGAAATGTTTTGCGGCTGTTTCCCTTGGGGAGGGTGCCGCCGCCCACATGGTACACCACAGAGGCAGGCTGCACAAATATTTTATAGCCCGCCAGTTGTGCCCGCCAGCAAAAATCTATTTCTTCCTGATGGGCAAAAAAGAATTCATCAAAGCCTTGTAAACCGTGATAAACAGATGACCGCACAAACAGGGCAGCTCCGCTGGCCCAAAAGCATGGTTGTGCATCATCATACTGCCCGTTATCGGTTTCGCAGTCGTCAAAAACCCTTCCACGCATAAAAGGATAGCCAAATTTATCAAGCCAGCCACCGCTTGCACCGGCATATTCAAAAACATGTTTATTATGGTAAGTCAGTATTTTAGGCTGACATGCGGCAATCTTTTCATCGCTTTCCATTAAACCAATTACCGGTTCTATCCAACCGGGTGCAACTTCCACATCGCTGTTCAATAAAAGATAATAATCGGATGTAACCTGCTTCAATGCAGTATTATAACCTTTTGCAAAGCCTTGGTTACTGCAGTTTTTTATTATGGAAACCTGCGGATAATGTTCTTTGAGAAATTTTATTGAGTCATCAGTTGAGGCGTTGTCTGCAACAACAATCTTTTTGTTCGGGTATGTTGATGCAAGCACCGAGGGCAAAAATTTTTCAAGAAAATTTCTGCCATTCCAGTTTAAAATAACAATTGCTACTGAAGGAGTTTGCATTTTTAATACCAGCTGTAGTTCTTTGATTTATCAGTGTTTTGTCAGAATCCTTTCATCAACGGTACTACTATTTAGCTGTAATTATGTTTTGTACAAACATACTATATTTCTTGCGGTACTTTGGCCCACATCTTAGTTATTCCTTATTTTTACCGCATGTTTAATTCCCTCTTTAACTGGCGTACCGTTTTAGCTGTAATTGCAATTGCTATTGTAACGGGTACGGTTTTTTACTCTAATCACCTGGCTAAAAAAATAGCTACAGAAGAAAAAATCAAAGTTGAACAATGGGTAGAAGCAACCCGGGAAATTTTAAATCCAAACAGTCTGGTGAGCAATTTAGCAAGCCGGATATTAATTGAAAACAGTAAGGATATACCAATGATACTGGTTACAGAAAAAGACAGTATCATGGATCATCGTAATCTTGATTCATCAAAAATTGCCGACGACAAATATTACCTGGCCGGTGAGCTTTCTGATTTTAAAAAACTAAACGACCCCATTGTCTGGCAAAACCCTTTAGATTCTCTACAAACAAACCGGGTTTATTATGGCGAATCTGATTTACTGAAGCAGGTAAGGTATTACCCCATTGTACAATTATTTATTGTAGCACTTTTTATCATCATTACGCTGATTGCCATTTCCACACGCAACAAATCAACCCAAAACCAGGTTTGGGCTGGTATGGCAAAAGAAACTGCACATCAGATGGGTACACCGTTAACGTCTTTGCAGGGTTGGGTTGAAATTCTGAAAGATACCCCCGGCATTGAAAAAATTGTGCCTGAGATGAGTAAAGATGTTGACCGCCTTAAATTGGTAAGTGACCGATTTGGAAAAATTGGCAGTACTCCTCAATTAGAATTAAATGATATTTTGATACAGGTGCAGGACATGGTTAGCTATATAAAAAGAAGATCGCCGGAGAGTGTTGCCTTTAGCATAAATACCAATGGCGAAAGCGAAATAAAAGCCATGGTAAACGGCCCGCTGTTTGACTGGGTGATTGAAAACTTGCTTAAGAACGCTTTAGATGCAATGGAAGGTAAAGGCA
Organism: Ferruginibacter sp.; assembly: GCA_046596765.1. Lineage (GTDB taxonomy): Bacteria > Bacteroidota > Bacteroidia > Chitinophagales > Chitinophagaceae > Ferruginibacter. The sequence continues at coordinate 5,328 of JBKJLT010000234.1, forward strand.
CTTTAAATATTAATATTAAAAATGAAACCGCACAGGTGACTGTTGATGTGATTGACTCGGGCAAAGGTATCAGCAAGCAAAATATCCGCAATGTTTTTAAGCCTGGTTTCACTACAAAAAAACGGGGCTGGGGACTGGGTTTAACGCTTTGTAAAAGAATTATTGTACAGTACCATAATGGCGAGTTGTTTGTAAAACAATCGGAGCCGGGAAAAGGGACTACTTTCCGGATTGTATTGAGAAAATAATACCATTTGTGAATTATGACTTGTGGTTAGCAGTTGGATTCTTATTTTTGCATTTAAGTTTGCGGCGATGGCGAAATTGGTAGACGCACTACTTTGAGGTGGTAGAGCCCGAAAGGGTGTGGGAGTTCGAATCTCCTTTGCCGCACGAAAGACCGGAATTAAGTTTCCGGTCTTTTATTTTAAAACGGATTGTGCCGTTGGAGCCCCCGCTACAATTTCAACTGCAAAATTTGGCTTTAATGCAAAATGGTAAGGTTATACCCGGAATTTACTGTAAAATTTACCCCGGGATTAATAGTAAGGTTATAGATAATAGCATTAGAACTTAAAATGATGGTACCGCTGTTAATGATAACCTGAGTGCAGGGATTTGGTAATACACCCAGGCTCCAGTTGAGTGGATTTTCCCAAACAGCGCTCACAGCACCTGTCCACATATTTGTTACAAGGCCGGGCAATACCTGCAGTTCATAAGCTCCCATATCAACAATATTATTATACACCCTTGTGTTACCCAGCACATCTGTACTATACCCGGCAATAGAAGCATTAGACCCTGCATTTAGAGCAGGCGAACAGGTTGCTATATTTAAACCATCATCATTGGTATAAAAAATATTATCGGCTCCTGCAGGATTCGCTATGTTTAAAAACAACGGATTAACCCCAACGAGGTTTCCATTTACACCCGTTGTGCCAAACACCTGTGTGATGCAGTTATTTAAAATGGTTGGAGTAGCCGTGTTCGAAAGATCAAGGATATCTCCATTAGGTGTGTTCTGTCCGCTAATAACTGTATTACCCCAGATGATACAATTACTCATCGTTACCTGTGTGGTTCCATTATTAACAATGACACCTCCCCTGAAACTATTTCCTACTGAAGGCAAGGTACCGTTTGCAATGGTAGTATTTTTTATTACTGGGCTGCTGTTAATATTGTACATAAAACTTCCCTGGCCGCCTGCGGCATTATTGGTAGCAACACAATTCACCAGTAAAGGGCTGCTTGAATTTTGATTATAAATAACCCCGCCATCGCCCGCAGCAGTTCCATTAAATACGCATTGGTTAAAAACGGGCGAAGAATTATCGTTAAAGCATACACCACCTGCATAAGATGCATGGCTATTTTTAAATTCGCATTTTGTAAATGAGCCATTGCTTTGATTCAGATTCACAACTGATCCGCCATAATTGCACCCCGAACTATCAGAAAAGAATGTATTGGTTACCTGTGGACTGGAATGGTTGTTATTAATATCATTTGCATTACCGGCAGCAACAAGGTTACCAAGAAATGAGCAATTACTTATCACAGGATTACTGTTCAAATTATCCATAGCACCCGCCCAGTTGTTTCCAATATTTTTTAAAAAGATACAACTGTCAAATACAGCATTAGAAGATGCATTGTAAACAGCTCCCCCACTGCTTGGCGTTACTCCCGCAATATAATTTGAGTTATACCTGAATATGCATTTTTTGAAAAAAGGACTTGAATTCAGGTTTGCCACCGCACCACCTTCACCAAGATTGGTAAGGCTGTTATTTTCAAAAATACAGTTCTCGAATTTTGGATTACCTGAATTTTTAATGATCAATCCTGCACCTTGTCCGTTTGAAATATTGTCACTAACTGTGCAATTCCTGAAAATGGGGTTTGTATTTTGCGCAAGATAGATGGCTCCCATAGCATTTATGTATGATGACTCAGCTCTTGTGATAATAAGTCCATCAGTAACAGAAGTACTGTCAACTATCCTTCCCCTTAAAAGTATATCTGTTCTTTTTCCATTTCCATTTGGCATATCACCGCTAAGCATGGTAAGATTCACTGATGGATCCCTTTGTGCATCAGTCGGACTTCCGGTTGCAGGATATCCTCCAAGAATAACTCTTTTATTTTCCAGCCAAACAGATTTTTTTTCATCGTTATCAGATGGATAATAAGTGCCTGCTGCCACCCGAATCGTATCGGAACATGATTCCATGGCTGTTTGTAGCTCCGTCATCGCATTCGCCCAGCTTAAACCATTACCATTACCAGACGCATTTTTATTTACGTACAATGTATTAGGAATGGTTAATGCCGCCGATTGAACTTCATAAGCACCCATATCAACTATTGATGCAAACAACCGGCTGTTTCCAAGTATATCAGTTGTTATACCCGAAGCTGCTGCGTTAGACCCCATATTCATGGCAGGTGAACAGGGATTATTTAATTGCAGGCCATCGTCTGTTGTGAAGTAAATATTGTCGGCACCCGCAATACTCGAAGTGTCTTTAAACTTTGGATTTGTTGCTACCAACAAGGCATTACCATAATCATAAGCCTGCGTTATTGTATTTGAAACCACAGCCGTAGAATTGAGTAGTTCGATATCGCTTGAGTCAACACTATAACCACCATAACCAGAAGAACCAAAATCTTTTTTTTCATTATTAAAAAAGATGGAGTTCTTTATATTGAATGTGGAATTAATTCGCCCGAAAACAGTAGCATTGGTATCTGACCTGTTGCTTACAAAATCGCAATTGATGATACCGGTAGTACTTTGCCTGTTTTCTATTATCCCGGTTCCTGAAATATTCTTATAAAAAATACAATTAGTAAATACGGCAGCACTACCTGATTCATTTAATACGACGGCACCATAATTATCTTTATTACCAACGAAAATACAATTGGATATTTGCGGTGAACTGTTATTGATACGTATGGCAGTACCCGAACCATTGGAAACAGAATTATTATTCCGGAACACACAATGGTTGATCTTTGCGCCCGATGAATAAGTAAGCTTCATGGCATTTACTCCGGTTGGATATCCATATATGTCCTGCAGAAAAAATCCATCTAATGTAAATGCATTACCACCTTGTACAATACTCGTTACACCACTTCCACTCAGGATAGTTTGATTGGTGCCAACATCTCTCAGTGCATCACCCGGACTACCTGTGTTTGGATAACCTCCCCATAAGACCACAGAATCTTTAATATTGAAATAATAGGGCGGGCCGCTTACGTTGTATGTTCCCTTTGCAACCCTGATCGTATCCGTTGGTACTACAAAACTTAAAGTACTCATCAAACTTGTAAATGCATTTGTCCACGACAATCCATCGCCATTACCTGTTGCCAATGGGTTTACATAAAATGCAAATGCCGGTCCGGGTGTTGCAGGTGCAGATATATTAACCATATAATCTTCTGCTTCGCCATAGGATTGTGCATAACAAAAGCCAGGGTATGTATCAAAATAAGATGATCGTACACGCATCCTGACGGGACCAGTAATTGCCGTAAAAGGAATTCGTATGCGCAGATTCAAATAGGTTGTTCCTGATGCATAGGTTGTTTCCGATGCATCAAAAATGCCGTTGTGATTGAAATCTATTCCTACAGCTAAATACTTGGTAAGCCCGCTGCTGTTCAGTTTTACAGTCATAGGCACAAAAGTTCCTGCCTGCACATTAGCAGCCGATACCGTAGCTGTATAATCACTGTATCCATTTACACCATCACATCCGGAAATATTATGAATATTGCTGAAGCCAACAGAATCTATGCGTACAACAATGGCTCCTGAACAGGTAGAATTGCCGGGTATGCAATAACAGGCAGTGTATGGGTTCATCCCAATTTGTAATGCTGATGAGAAAGCTGATTGGGCACTGTTAGTACATGTTATTTTGCGGCGATAATAAGTAGCTGCAATCTGTGTTGCATTCAGTGTATCAGCCAACGCTCCTGCAATATCTGTCCAGGTACTTCCATCAGGCGATTTTTGCCATTGATAAGCAAGTCCTGCATTACCTGTTGTTGCGCCTGAGACCTTAACGGTGAAAATAATATCCGGACAAACAGATGAGCTGGTGCAGGTGGTAGTACCGGCAACAGGCGTTCCGGAGCAAGCCGGTATCATTATATTAACCTGGTAATCTTCTGTCTCCCCATCTGAATAGCTGGTACATGATGCACTGCTGGTAACTGTACTGCCACCTTTCGATTTTACACGCATTCTTGTCAATCCAAGTAATGCATTGGCAGGTATATTGATTGTACTGCTGAGTGTTACTACTCCCCCGCCCAGGTCTTTATATTCAGAGGCTTCAAACAGGCCATTCCTGTTATAATCTATCCAAACTGCAGCGCTTTGTGAAATAGGAACTCCTCCAGGCGTTACCGATACAGGAACCGCTGAACCCACAACAAGATTAGCAGGTGCAACGTAACCTGTATAGTTGCTATATCCATTTCCGCTGCAGGTGGAATTATTATTAATGGAGCTGATGGTTACATTTCCAATATAGCCTAACCCGCAACCGTTGGCAGGCGGCACACAATAACACAGCGTAGTTATTGAAACAGGAAAAACATTTGAAACAGCAAAAGCTCCACCGTTTGAACAGGTAACTCTGCACCTGTAATCTTTTGCAGTAGTTTGCGAAGTAGTATATGACTGGCTGTTAGCACCGGCAATATCATTAAAAGTATTTGCAGAAGCAGGTGAAGATTGCCATTGAAATGCCAGTCCATTGGAAGCATATATTCCTGATAAATTCAGGGTAAAATTAACTCCTGAACAAATTGAGCCAGGGCCTGCAACAACCCCAATAACCGGCGTTCCGCTACAATCTACAGGGCCTATTTGCTGCAATACTACACTATCAATTAATAAACTGGCCGAAGTATTGGCCGATGAATTGCAATAGAAGCCGATATTGTAATTCCCATTTGCAGGAACAGAAAAAATATCTACACCTTCTACATTGTTCAGGTTATCGATACTTGTATAATTATGCAGTATCGTTGTTTGGGCGGCAATTGTTGCAGTAGTACCTAAAGTAACTTTCATTGTTTCAATCCTTCCCGGAGCCGCTTCCCGGTACCAGTAAGAAATGCGGTAATATACTCCTGTGCTTAGTGATAAGTTTTGGGTAATTGCCCAGGCATTCCTGGCAAAACTTCCAACTGATGGGCACTGCATCGATCTCAGGCCACTAAATACATAAGTTTGGTTAGTATTTACCTGCCATGGGCTGCCTGAACCTGCATTAATCAGCGTCCACCCTGCCGGAGGAAATGCACCCTCAAAACTTTCTGTAAAAATGGTTTGAGAAAATATACGATTGGATAATGCCAATAAAAAAAAACAAAAGCATATCAACAGCCTTGTTAGTCTCGTTCTCATAAAGTTGTAGTTATTATAGATTGATTGCATGAAGATATAACTTTTGGGATTTCCCCCTGTATGTAATGCTATAATAACATATTCAAAACACTAACAGGGTCGGGAATAATAAATACTGGATAAAATAAAATTTTATTAAAAAATTTGTAGCACTGATTTAATGGATGCAGATGGCAAATGAGATCACCTGTTCAAGTTGCAGACACCGGTTTGAGCTGAATGAGAAGCTTTAGCAGGAAGTGGAAAAAAAGCTGTTGGCGAAATTGGTAGACGCCCACGTTGAGGCGGTGTGCTTTTACGAATCCAGTTTCGGGCACCTGATTGATTTGGCTCCCATAAACGGGAGCCAATCATTTTTTTAAACCCAGATTTTGGGCAAAAGACAACAATCACTAATACTTCCCATACACCTCATTAATTAATTTCTCCGCCGGTTTATTTTGAGGCGTATAATCTGTATTACCTTCCCCGCCGGCATTATTACTATCGTACCATTTCCATAAGAAGCCACCTGCAAACC